>JAABSQ010000014.1 GCA_011390315.1 Desulfobacteraceae bacterium | reverse complement strand
AATAAACCACCTCCGCCGGCTGGGAAAAACGATGAGACCCGCTAAGCGAAAGAGGGCGCACTATGTGTTCTTCCGCAGCCCCGGTTTTATCATCTCTTCGGGTTTAACGGCGGCATCGAATTCATCGGCGGTGATATACCCCAGATCCACCGCCGTCTCTTTCAGGGTGCGGCCGGACTTGTGGGCCTCGTGGGCCACTTCGGCGGCTTTGTCGTAGCCGATCTTGGGGCTCAGGGCGGTCACCAGCATCAGGGATTTATGAAGCAGGGCCTCGATCCGTTCCCGATCGGCCCGAATGCCCACCACCAGATTGTCGGTGAAACTGACCGCCGCATCCGAGAGAAGCCGCACCGATTGGATCAGGCTGTAGAGCATGACCGGCTTGAAGACATTGAGTTCGAAATTGCCCTGGGACCCGGCGAAACCCACCGTGACGTCGTTTCCCATGACCCGGGCCGCCACCATGGTCATGGCCTCGCACTGGGTGGGATTGACCTTGCCCGGCATGATGGAGCTGCCCGGTTCGTTGGCTGGAAGGATCAGCTCGCCGATTCCGCAACGGGGGCCGCTGGCCAGCCACCGAATGTCGTTGGCGATTTTCATGAGGCTGCCGGCGATGGTTCGTGTGGCGCCGCTGGCCTCCACCACGGCGTCATGGGCCGCCAGCCCCTCGAACTTGTTGTCTGCGGCCTTAAACGGAAGACCGGTGATCTCCGCGATCTTTTCGGCGGCGGTTCGATCATATCCTTCAGGCGCATTCAACCCGGTGCCCACCGCCGTGCCGCCGATGGCCAGGCGGTATAGATTCGGCAGACATCCCTCGGCCCTGCCGATTCCCAGTTCCACCTGTTTGGCATAACCGGAAAATTCCTGACCCAGAGTCAACGGGGTGGCGTCTTGAAGATGAGTGCGGCCGATCTTGACGATATCGGCAAAGGCGTCGACCTTGTTGTCCAGCTCCGATTGAAGATGCTTCAGCGCCGGAATCAGCCGGTTTTGAATGGTTTCGGCGGCGGCGATGTGCATGACGGTCGGAAAGGTGTCGTTGGAGGACTGGGACATATTGACATGGTCATTGGGGTGGACCGGGTCTTTTCCTCCGAGTTTTCCGCCGGCCATTTCAATGGCCCGGTTGGCGATCACCTCGTTGGCGTTCATGTTGGTCTGGGTGCCGCTGCCGGTCTGCCAGACCACCAGCGGAAAGTGCTCGTCCAGAAGCCCATCCATGACCTCCTCCGCGGCCCGTACAATCCATTCGCCGATCTCCTTTTTCAGAATTCCCAGTTCCATATTGGCCCGGGCGCAGGCTTTTTTCAATATTCCGAGGGCGCGGATCACATCCCGCGGCATTCGCTCATCCCCGATCTTGAAATTTTGCAGGGAGCGTTGGGTCTGGGCCCCCCAGTATCGGTCGTGGTCCACCTGAATGCTGCCCATGGAATCGGTTTCGATGCGTGTCGGCATGGTTCTCTCTCCTCTCGAATTCACAGGCATTGGAAATCATGGAAATGCCTGCCTGCGGAATCCGGTACCGGGCCCTCGGGTCAAGCCGGACCGGACCTCGGGTGAATAATGGAAATCGTGATTAACCCTGTTTTTTTAAAATAAGGCGGTTTGAATCGACCGACAACCCTCATTTTAGTCCGTGTGCTCCGGATGATTTGCGGTTCTTCTCTTGCCTAAACGTCCATTTTATGTCATGATCGTTCATTATTTCAGAACCATCTAAACCCGTACCATCTTTTCTCGGAAGAATTATCACCGGGCAACCGGCACAGAAGGACAGCCCAACAAACCCCCAACCAAACCCAAACAAAAGAAACACCAAATAATAATGATCAATTCGGAAATCGAGACCACCAGCCATAAACTCGTCATTCGAAATCTTCGCATTTCGGACTATGACGACATCAGCGACATTATGCGGGAGGCTTACGCCCGAATGGGCGGCGAATGGAAATTCGAAGAATTTTCCACCCTGCTCTCCCTCTTTACCGAAGGACAGATCGGGGTCGAAGACAAGGGGACGGTGGTCGCGGCGGCCCTGACCCTGATCATCGACCAGTCCAAGCTCGAAATGGAGCATTCCTATGATGATGTGGTATCCGACGGCCGGTTCACCAAGCATGATCCGGATGGGGATTACCTGTACGGCATCGACCTTTTCGTCCACAAGGATTACCGCGGCATGCGTCTGGGACGGCGCCTCTATGACGCCCGAAAAGAACTCTGCGAAAATCTCAACCTCAAGGGAATCATCGTCGGCGGCCGTATACCCGGGTATGCAAAATACAGCAAGGAACTGACCCCCACCCAATACATCAAAAAAGTCCGAAATCGGGAAATTGTCGACCCGGTCCTGACCTTTCAGATCGCCAATGAATTCCATCCCAAACGGGTGATTCGGAATTACATTCCGGAAGACAGCCACTCCAAAAGCCATGCGGTCTATCTGGAATGGAACAATATCTACTATGAATCCCCCCGAAAGAAGATGATCTGGGGCCGAAAGTCGATCGTCCGGCTCGGGGTGGTTCAATGGCAGATGCGCCGGTTCAGTTCCATCGAGGACCTGCTTCAACAGGTGGAATTTTTCGTGGATACGGTCTCCGGATACAACGCGGACATTCTTCTGTTTCCGGAACTCTTCAACGCTCCCCTGCTGGCCGAATACGATCAGCAGGATCCGCCCAAGGCGATGCGCTCTCTGGCCGAATACACCGAACGGCTGCGGGATGAAATGCTCAATATGGCGGTCACCTACAATATCAACATCGTCAGCGGCAGCCTGCCGGAATACGACGGCGAACGGCTCTGCAACGTCTCTTTTCTGTGTCGCCGGGACGGCACCTGGGACGCCCAGTACAAGCTCCACGTCACCCCGGACGAGGCAGAATACTGGGGCCTTCAGGGCGGCGACAAGCTCCGGGTCTTCAACACCGACGTGGGGCGGATCGGGATCCTGGTCTGCTATGATGTCGAGTATCCGGAGCTGCCTCGAATCCTCGCCCAGATGGGCATGCAGATTCTGCTGGTGCCGTTCTGGACCGACACCAAAAACGGCTATCTGAGGGTGCGCCGCTGCGCCCAGGCCCGGGCCATCGAAAATGAATGCTATGTGGCCATCTCCGGCAGCGTCGGAAACCTGCCCAGGGTCGAAAACATGGATATCCAGTATTCCCAGTCGGCCATCTTCACCCCGTCCGATTTCGCTTTTCCCCATGATGCCATCGCGGCGGAGGCCACCCCCAATACCGAAATGACCCTTCTGGCGGATGTGGATCTGGACCTGCTCAAAGAGCTTCGCAAGCTCGGCAGCGTACGAAACCTCGAGAGCCGCCGAAGTGACCTTTACAAGGTGGATTGGATCAAAAAATAGGTGTTCATGGAGAAAACACCTGACAACCTTACATGAAGAAGGAGGATAAGCCCATGATTCCCCGATTCCATGAAATCCGTCCAGGTATGTGCGTGTTTGTGTTCATTCTTTTTCTCATCGGCTGCGTCGGCGACAATGCCGTCTCTTCGGATAAACAGGTGGTGCGAAAGAAAATGCCGGAACATCCGGCGACCTCTGTAGAGATGGCCGCAACAGAGGAAGCACCGGCTTCCGAAGTAACCGCATCTGCAGAAGAAACCCGGATGGCGGAGAAAAACCTTCCGGCTGAGAAAAGCCTTCCGCCGGAAGAAGGCCTGAGCCCCGAGGAAGTGCAAAAAGCGGAAGTTCTGCTTGCCTCTGCTGAAGAGAAGGCCGAATCCGCCTATAATCCGAAAGAACGGACCGATCCTTTTGAGCCGATCATAAAAGAGTCCCCGGGCACCGGCGGAGGCGGCGGGGGGGGCGTGGGAACCTGCCCTGAGATCGTAATCGGTCCGACACCGCTTGAAAACATGCATCTCGAGCATCTGAAGCTCACCGGCATCGTGCGCTTCGCCAACCAGGGTAAAGCGGTTCTGGAAGACCCCAAAGGCAAGCCGTATATCGTATCCAAGGGCACCAAAGTGGGCATGAACGCGGGCGTGGTCGAAGACATCCGGGAAGATCATATCATCATCAAGGAAAAACGGATCGGTCAGAACTGTAAGATCACCTATCATGACGAGGTGGTAAAATTGAACAAGCCCAACGATATTGGATAAGGAGCCGAAGTCCGCATGATTCACAAAGCCGTTTCCCGTTAGGTGGAGCGGCTTTTTTAATTTCTCCGAGGTGCATCCATGCCCGTCGAGTTCGATAACCCCTCCCTGAAAACACTGACCCCGTCGATTTTCGATGCCCTCAAATCCCGGTGGATCAAGGCTCCTTACTCCCCCTCGCGGGGGGATATCCAAAAAGACCGGCTTCGCCTCGCCACCTTCAACATCTGGTTCGGCGAACTGCACAGGGAGGCTCGTTTGAAAGCTCTGCTCCATCTGCTCCAGGGGCACGAGCCCGACCTCATCGGATTGGAGGAAGTCACCCCCGAAACGCTCGAATTGATCAAGGCCGATCCCTGGGTTCGGGAACACTATGTCCTTTCGGATATTACCGGCGAGACCGTGAATCCCTATGGTATTTTCCTCATGTCGCGCATTCCGGTGAACCGGTTCGGACTGTATTCGCTGCACAGTTGGATGGGCCGGCATGTCCTGATCGGTGAATTCACCATCAACGGCGAGGGTTTCCTTGCGGGAGTGGTTCACCTGGAAAGCTACCGATCCTCAGCGCCGGAACGGGCCATTCAGCTGGGCGATATTTTTCTAATACTCAACAGGGCGCCCCATTCGATTCTGATGGGCGATTTCAATTTCTGCGCCACCTGGGACGAAAAGCGGGTTCTGGATCCCGGCTACCAGGATCTCTGGGGGGTGCTCCGCCCGAATGAGCCCGGCTATACCGAAGATACCGATGTGAACCTCATGCGCCGGGAACTGAAAAGAGAAGAAAAACAGGTCCGCTTCGATCGCATCCTGTTGCGAAGCCCGGCCTCCCGTTGGTATCCTCGATCCATTCAGATTATCGGCGCCGAGCCGATCTCCACTGAACATCCTTCCGTATTCCCCTCCGACCACTTCGGGCTGGTGGGGGAGATTCGGTGGCATCATAGCTAGCCTGCCGCCTCCGGCTGTACGGCAGCCGAACCTTACTCCTTTTCTATCTCCCGAATACCGCATATCGCTTATTTTCCAATCCTCCTGCAAGGCTTAGTTTCTGATAACCCCGGCATGACTCTGCCGCATCCGGTGACGGTGCGCCGGGGTTTATCGTCCTTCCGGATTAAAACAACATCCTCTGATCAAGAGGGGGTTTTTTGAGTCTTCCGGAGTGCCGGTAATGATTTGGCAGATGAATCCAAAAGAAGAATACGGGAAAGGAGGACTCTATGACTTTTAGCACTCGCAAACAGGGCATAAAACAGTTGATCGTGATGATTCTGGCCATGGCGACGGTCGCCTTGATTGCGGTTCCGATGACGGCGATTGCCCAGGAAAATGATGAAGAAAGGTATGAACCCGGAAACCGGTTCGAAAACCGGAAAGATGAACTGGACTGGTATAATCCTTCTTATAGACAGCGTAATGGATTCTATGATGATAAAGTCCGCAGCTACTATGAGCAAGACGAAGGGATGTTCGAAGAGGAAGGCGTTTTTGAAGGCGAAGGGTTTGAAGACGAGGGGTACGAAGAACCGACTTTTGATGACTGGGAATATGGAGACAGCGAGGATTACTTTACCGACGATTGGTTTGAAGAACAAAATGAGTTCAACAATTGGTATGACTGATCCGAGCACCGGTTCGGATCTTTTGCGAAGCGGTCCTCTTTCGTGGGTGTTGCAAATCTCTAATTCGGCTTTTTCAAGTAAGGGGATATGAATAAACGGTTTCGGGTTCGGAGCGAGGGCTGTTTCCGGGGTAGGCATGGCTACCCCATTTTCTATTCCTATATACGGTGGAGACCTTATTTCCATCTCCCCCCTCGGTTGTTTAGTTTTGAGGCATTTAAGAACCGAAGCTTCTTATGGTTTCACCACTATCGATTTTCAAAATAGTCGGAAAGAAAAGGGGGTGGGGCATGCCTGTCGTCTGAGAAGGAATTGATAAGTATTTCTAAGAATACTGGAAAGACAACGAACAAGAAAGGAGACAATCATGAAAAACAGCGTCTACATAAGCGGATTGAAACAGATGGGAATCATAATGCTGGTACTGGCGTTCGCGGCCCTGATGACCGCCCCCATGACAGCGGTCGCTCAGGAAGAGTATGAATATGAAGCCGGGGAAGGCCTGCATGAAGAGGAATGGTATGACCCCGGCGACTGGTTCGAAACAGAAGAAGGCGTCGATTATGAACGGGATTGGTATGACTATACCTATCAGTATCCGTATACCTATGATTACGATTATGATTATCCCCGCGGCTATTACGGCGATGAGGAATTCGAACCCTATGATGATTATGAATATCGAGAGTCTGAAGAATTCGGGTTCGAGGAAGATTACGGCTATTTCACCGACACCTGGTTTGATGAAGAGGATGAATTCGACGAATGGTATGAATGATTTCGCCGGTTATCATCCGCATTAAAATGGGAATACCTGATCACATGATGTTAAATTTTCAGGAAGGAGACCTAATTATGAAGAAATTTTTCTTTAAAAAAGCGATTTTCAGTGCATCGGTTCTTTCGCTGGCCGCCACCATGGCGTTTGCGATTCCGGCGTTTGCCGGCCCCGATTTCGATTATGAATCCGGTACCAATTACAGATATCCGTCTCAACGGGATTACAGCCAGGGAAGCACTTCTCCGTTTCGCCATTATCAACCTGATTTTAATCGGTCGGAACAGGACTCCCGGTACGGTGCGTCCGAATTTCCCCGGACCAGGCGAGGATATGGTGAAAACCAGGGGATTGACCGGGATTTCGGCAGAGCCGATGACCGAAGTTATTCCGAAGGTTCCAATTATCGCGGTGATACCGGATATCGCGGGTATTACGGCAACAACCCCGAAGATAGGGATTATGATAAAAATTATCAAGGCAGATACGGCCGCCCTTCTTACCGCAACTACCGCGAAAACATGGAAGGCCGAAGCGGTTGGCAACCTGAAACCCGGTACGGGCAATCCCGTCAACAGGAGGAAGTCGGGGAAACCGGACAAGAGATGTTCGACCGATCTCGTCGCCGGCAGCAGTTCGGTGATTCCGGTCAGCAGCAATACGGCCAGTACGGTCGGCAGCAATACCGCGAGTCCGATCGGGGACAGTTCGGACAATATGGTCAGGACCGTGGGCGCAGGAGCGGTCAGCAGGGTCAGCGTTTCGGCGCCGGCAGGGAAAGAGACCAATTCGAACGCGGATATTATCAGCAGGACAGGGGTCGACAGAGCCGGCAGCAGATGCGCCGGGGAGAACAGATTCAGGGCAGCATCAAAGAAATGAAAACCATTTCCCTGTCCAAAATGGATGAAGACCATGTGATCGCCCGCATCCGGACCCAAAACGGCCAGGTCGCCAAGGTCGATCTCGGACCGGAACGTAAGATCTCTGATCTGAACCTTCAAAAAGGCGATCCGGTGACCGTCCACGGGATCACCGGTTCAATCAATCGAAAACCGGTTCTGATGGCCCATGCCGTGGAAGCCAAGGGCCAGCGGGTTTCGGTGAAACGTCCCCGGGACATGAACCTGAAAAGCTACAGCGGTCAGATCATCAAAACCAAGAAAACCAGTATTCGAGAAGGCGCCCCCACGGTGTTGATGGCCCGGATTCGCATGGATGACGGCAACACCACCATGGTCAACATGGGGCCGGAAAAAGAACTGCGCAACCGACTTGATATTCAGGAAGGCAAACGCTTTTCCATGCTGGCCCGACCGGTGAAGATCAACGGTCGTTCGGCATTGGTGGCCGAATTCGTGAAAATCGGCGACAAAAGCGTAGACGTGGACTGGCAAAAGGCCAAAAAGAGCAGCCGATAATTACCGGTTTGAACGAACCGGGATTGCCTTGCATGTCGTATGACGGGTGAATCCTCTGTTCAGGCGCATTCCGAACGGATTCGGAATGCGCCTTTTTTACGGGGACGGCGCCTAATCGCGGCCTCTCCTCTCCGGATTCCCTCTTTCCGCGGATCCTAAGGCGGTCGAATCGCTCACCTTTCTTGGTAGAAACATCTACATAACGCACTTCTTGAAAATACCCGCCATGCCGTATTGATTCCGAACCTGATTTTTGAATTTATAATAGCGAATCTGATTGAACCGTTTAAACCGCCACTGAAAAGGAGTCGACTATGAATGCGCTGCTGAGTCTTCTGATTTTAAGCATCACCATCTTCCTCATCGCCAAGCTGATCCCGGCCATCCACATCAAAAGCTTCTGGACCGCCATTATGGTTGCGGTGGTCTACAGCGTCATCAATTTTTTGTTCGGATGGCTCTTCTTCCTGATCAGCCTGCCTTTCATTCTGATCACCTTCGGCCTTTTCAAATTCGTCATCAACGCATTTCTGCTCTGGATAACCGACAAACTGATCAAAGACTTCGAAATCGAGGGATTCGGCTGGACCCTTCTGGCGGCGCTTCTGATCGCGTTGGTGGATACGATCCTCGAAAGCCTGCTGATGTAATCCACGCATATCCGAAATTTGATTGCCAGGGATTTTTTGAGGAGGGAAAATTCCCATGTTGAAAAAATTGTCCTTCAAAGGAAAACGATGGGCCCTGTTCTCCACCGGTGCGGCCATACTCGCCGGTATTCTGGTCCGGTCCACGATCGAAAAAAGTTGGAAACTGGCCGCCAAAAAACAGCCGCCCGCGAATCCGGCCTCACCCAAAGTCGGCTGGGTGGAGGCGATCTCCTGGACCGCCGCCACCGGCGTCGGCGTCAGCCTGGGACGACTGGCTGCCCGACGGGGCGCCGCAGCCGCCTGGAAACGGACCACCGGGCGGCGTCCGCCGCTCCGCCGGTAGCGATTAACATCGATGGATTTGAATATCATCCTCATTCTGGTGATCCTGGGTATCGCCGTTCTGTTTTTCATTTTCGAATGGATTCGACCCGACGTGGTCGCCGTTTTGGTGTTGGTAACCCTGACCGTGACCGGCATCATCACCCCGGAGGAGGCCTTTTCGGGCTTCAGCAGTAACGCCGTCATCGCCATTGCGGCCCTTCTGGTCATCGGCGCCGGTCTGGTGCGAAGCGGCGTGGTGCGGTGGATGTCCGACCAGCTCGGGCGGATCGTCAGCGATCGCAAAGGCTTTCTGTTAGTCGTCACCACCGGATCGGCCGGACTGCTCTCCGGGTTCATCAATATCGTCGCGGCTGTCTCCATTTTCATACCCGCGGTCCTTCGCATGGCCCACCGCTGCCGGGTTTCTCCATCCAAACTGCTTCTGCCCATGGCTGTGACCAGCCTTCTCGGCGCCAATCTGACCCTGATCGGGGCCTCCCACAATCTCGTGGTGGACAGCCTGCTTCGGGAAACCACTCAGGAATCGTTCGGTTTTTTTGAATTCACCGCGGTCGGGGCGGTGCTCCTGGTAGTGTCTGTTCTATACTCCCTGTTTTTCGGCCGGTTTCTGCTGCCCGACAACCACAAAAACGATAACGAAGCCGACCTCCCGTCCAGAGACGATGTCATCGATACCTATGCCCTGAACGAACGGCTATGGGAGATTCTGATCCGACCGAAATCCGATGTGGTCGGAAAGCCGCTGAAGGAGATCGGCATGGGCAAACAGCACGGCCTGAGCCCCATCATGGTGATCCGCAAAAAAGAGGCCCTGCCGGTGGAAAACGAAGAATTCCAACTTCAGGAAAAGGACGTGGTGGCGGTGGGCGGATGCGAAGAGCGAATCGAGGACTTCATGGAAAACCACGAGGGATTGGTCTTCATGGGTCAGGCGGACGGACACGAGGAATTCTCCTGGAGCATGTTCGAACTGGTGGAAATCGTCGTGCCCCCTCGCTCTGCGGTGATCGATCATACCCTGAGAGACCTCGATTTCAGAGAAGACACCGGCCTCACCTGCATCGCCCTGTGGCGGGACAACCGCCCTTTCCGGACCGATGCCCGGGACCGAAATTTGAAAGGAGGCGACGCCCTGCTGCTGTTCGGCGCCAAGGAACGGGTGCGAAATTTCAAGCCGGAGCCCGACTTCCTCTGGCTTCGCAAACCCCCGGAAGAAGAGGCGCCGCTGGAGTTGCGCCACCTGGGGCCGATTGCAGCGGCCATTTTTGCGGCGGTCATCATCAGCGCCGCCCTGGGTTGGGTCTCCATCGCCGTGGCCGCCCTGGCCGGCGCCGCCCTCATTATTCTTACCGGCATTCTCGGCCCGAAACTCGCCTATAAAGAGGTCAACTGGCGAACGGTGGTGTTGATCGGCGGAATGTATCCGGTCGGGGTCGCCCTTGAAAAAACCGGGGCCGCAGGGCGTATGGCCGATCTGCTGGTCGCCTGGGGGGGCGGATACGGCCCCGTTTATGCTCTGTTGGCGGTGGCTTTTCTGACGGTTTGTTTGACCCAGCCCATGCACAATGCGGTGGCGGCATTGATCATGACACCGGTGGCCCTGGATGTGGCCAAAGCCATGGATTCAAATCCCAAGGCCTTTGCCCTGGCGGTCATCATCGGCGCCTCGGCCAGTTTTCTGATGCCGGTGGGCCACCCGGCCCCCCTTCTGGTTCAGAAACCGGGCAGATACCGCAACCGGGACTACTTTTATTTCGGCATCGGGTTGGGGGCGATTCTTCTGGGAGTGGTCGCCGGTATCATTCCGCTGCTCTGGCCGCTTTAATTTTCCTTGATTCGAATAAAATGTCTTTATTTAGAGACATCAAAAGCAAACCGCTGTATTTTCATAGGAGACACTTCAAATGACAGACACCGCCCATTCCACCACCGGAAGCATGACCTATCCGCAGCGGCTGTTGATGACGCTGGTCGTCGTCGTACTGGCGCTTCTGATCTGGCATGCCCTCCAAATGTTTCTGCTGATATTCGCAGGTATAATTTTTGCGATTTTTTTAAGAAAAAACGGCGACTTTATCCATGGAAAAACCGGGCTCTCCGCGAATTGGGGTGTCACCATCGTGATTTTTCTTCTGTTGATTCTGATATTGGGCGTCATCTGGCTGATGACGCCCAATATTACTGATCAGGTCCAGGAGCTGAACAAACAATTGCCCAACTCCTGGAAGACCATGAAGGAGAATGTGTCTGAAAACTCGGTGGGCGGCTGGTTTCTGAAGCGGCTGCCTTCTTTGGAGCAGATATCCGGAAGCATCGGCGGTCTGATGCAGCAAGCCACCTCCTGGCTCTATACGGCGGTGGGCGCAATCACCGGGATTTTTATCCTTCTCGCCATCGGACTGTATGGGGCCTATGATGCCGATACCTATATCGGGGGGGCGGAAAAACTGGTTCCTAAGAATAAGCGCGACCGCGCGAAAAGAACCTTTCACGGCATCGGCGCCACGCTTTACTGGTGGCTGATCGGCCGGCTCTTTTCAATGTTGATCATCGGGATATTCACCGTCCTCGGATTATGGTTTCTTGGATTGCCGCTCGCGTTGACCCTGGGCGTATTTGCCGCCCTTATGACCTTCATACCCAATATCGGTCCGATGATCGCGGTCATTCCCGCACTCTTGCTGGCCGTGCAGGAAAGCTGGTCCATGGTCTGGTATGTTGCAGCCCTGTATGCCGGTATTCAGATGGTGGAAAGTTACCTGATCACGCCGTTGGTCCAACGCCAGGCGATTTCCATGCCCCCGGCCCTGATTATATCCGCCCAGATTATCATGGGGGTCATCCAGGGTGTCATCGGCATCATATTGGCGACGCCGCTGGTTGCGGTCATCATTGTGGTTATAAAGCTGCTTTATCTGGAGGATGTCCTGGATGACCATGATATCCACATTCAGGCTGAGGACCGTGAGAACAGGGCCGAAAATTAAATCATTGCGAGCCTTCTGCTTTCTCCTGTTGTGGATGTTTTTCCCTTTTCTCCCGGGGGCCTTTTGTTCATCTATCGAGGCGAAGCTCTCGGGAGGGGTGTTCAATCCGGCCGGTAATCGTTCAAGGCGGACTGGATCGTCTCGGCCCCGATCGGTTTCAATTCGGGTAGAGGCCGGTCGGTGATGGTCTGCCGAAACCGGGCCCCCATGGTTTTTCGCGGCTGCGTCTGGTAGAGTACGCCGATGGGCTTTTTTTCGGTCTCCTCAAGAAGCATTTTAAGGGCCGCATCCCGGTCGCCTGAATCGTAATCCTCATCCAATTCATAGATCCGCTCCCGATACCAGCTTACCGGCCTTTTAGACCAGGTGATGCAGGGCTGAATCACTTCCAAGTGGCTGAATCCCGTGTGGTTCACCGCGCGGACGATCAAATCGGTGAGGTGATCGAGTTCCCCGGCGAAGCCCCGGGCTACGAAAGTGCAGCCGTTGGCCACGGCCAGGGCCGGCATGTTCATCTGGGCCTTTTCCACCCCTTTTTGCTGAAGGGCGCGTTTCTCACCCGGCAGAGTGGTCGGCGAGGCCTGCCCCTTGGTCAGGGCATAGAATTCATTGTTATGCACCATCACGGTAATATCCGGATTGCGCATGATGGTGTGGATAAAATGGTTTCCCCCTTCTCCGTAGCAGTCCCCTTCCCCGGTGGTCACCAGGGTGGTGAGGGTCGGATTGGCGCAGTGGATGCCCACCGCGGCCGGAAGTGCCCTGCCGTGCAGACCGTTGAAGAAATTGCAATTCAGGTAATGGGGCAGTTTGGCGGCCTGGCCGATGCCCGAAACCAGACATACCTCGTGGGGTTCCTTTCCTAGTTCCGCAAGGGCCTTTTTGACCGCCTGCAGAATCCCGAAATTGGGGCATCCGGGGCACCACTGGATTCCCACCTGGTTGTTGAACGCTTTGGTATCACTCATGAAATCGGCTCCTTATGTAGTCGGCGGTAAAAGGCAGTCCGTCGGTTCGGGGGATGTGCCGGTCGATGCGGATGCCGTATTCATTTTCCAGAAGCCGTGCCAGCTGACCGGTGGCGTTGCCTTCCACCGAGACATAGTCTTTTCCTTCCGGAAAGGCGTATTCCGGAAGGGGCCATACCCCTGAAAAATGGATTAATCCGACATCGAATCCGTCGTGTTTGAGCAGGTCCATGCTCTCCAGCACCGCATCCCGCGAAGATCCCCAGGCGACAAACACGGTCCTGGCCGATTTCAGGCGGTATTCCTTCGGCGGGGGAATCTCTTTTTGCAGCCCGTGGACTTTTCTCAGCCGCTTTTGATTCATTTCCGGGGCGATCCCTTCCAGGTCTTCGGTGATGTGGCCGAATTCATCATGTTCATCGCTGTCCGCACCCACCAGATGACGGCTCTGGCCCGGGTAGAGCCGGGGGGACACCCCGCTGTCGGTGATTCGGAATCGGCGGTACTCCTGAATGCTGTCGGGATCGGCCAGGTGGTATTCGGGAGCCGACCCGTTCACCTCGAAATCGGCAATGGAAAAAGCGGAATCGGCCAAAAACTGATCGGTGAGGACGATCACCGGAATCTGGTACTGGTCGGCGAGATTGAACGCCAGCACCATCTGATGGAAGGCATCCTTGGGATCGGCCGGGGCCAGCACCGCTTTGGGGAATTCGCCGTGGCCGCTGTGGATGGCGAACAGCAGGTCACCCTGGGCGGTCCGGGTGGGCAGCCCGGTGGCCGGGCCGGGCCGCTGGGCCAATACGATCACCAGCGGCGTCTCGATCATGCCGGCCAGGCTGATCGCCTCCACCATCAGGGCGAACCCGCCCCCGGAGCTGGCGGTCATCGCCCGAACCCCGGCGAACGACGCGCCGATGGCCATGTTCACCGCCGCGATTTCATCCTCGGCCTGCTCCACAAAGACCCCGAATCGCTCGTTCTCTTTGGCCAGAAAGGTGAGGAGATTGGTGGCCGGGCTCATGGGGTAGCCGGCCATAAACCGGCATCCGGCATAGACCGCGCCCAGTGCCGCCGCCTCATGGCCGTCGATCAGGTGATACCGCTCTTCCCGTTCGGGCAGCCGCCAGGGGCATTTGTCCCGGCACTTTTCCTCGGCCATGCGAAAGCCGATTTCCGCGGCGTCCCGATTTTTGGAGACGACCTTTTCCCCCTTTTTTTCAAACCGGGGAAGCAGCACTCGAAACAGGGTTTCCAGCGGAATGTCGAGGGTGCCGATGATCGCCCCCAACGCAATGGTATTGGCGTAGAGGCCGCTCTCCAGTCGTTCTTTGGCCAGATCGGCAAAGGGAATGAGGATGGCCGGGTCCATTTTGTCCGACGGGCCGATCAGCACCCCGCCCTCCTTGAGCCGGTCGTGGTATTTTTCAGCGGCGCCGTCGTTCAAGGCCAGCAGAATGTCGGCCTGCATCAGGGGGGCGTTTCGAACGGATTCGCCGATGCGAAGCGAATAGCTGTTCTGACCGCCCCGAATCCGGGATTCGAACTCCTGCCAGGCGAAGACCGCGTACCCCTGCGAAAGCAGGGTCTCCGCCAGCACCGCCCCCACCGTCTGCACCCCTTCACCGGCGGCCCCGCCGATAACGATATTGATGTCTTCCATGGGTTCTCCCTCTTGAATTTGGAATGGCGTATCGGGCACATTGTAGAAATCCCGGAAGCGGAATGGAATAAGGGGAAACCCTTAATTGAAGGGGCGGCGTTGTGTATGGGGGGCTACGTTAAGAGGTGTGTTTAGTCGGCGTAAGCCGTAAAAGCCGGGCGACCTGAGATACAGGAAGCCGCTTTTCCTTAGATATCGAGGGCGAACCGTATTGAGCGCCCAACCTCAATCATTTTAACCGGGGGCAAGGATGTAATCAGGGACCCTATTTTCCCCTTTGCCACAGTTTGTAAATGGTCACAGTTGACAGCGCACTCCCGCAGCATACCATCTACGTTCGAAAGAAACACCTCTGAAGGGATATCACGGATGGTGCTTGTAATAGGCGCAATGGTTATTTCACCAAGATATCCGATCACGGAGTCTCGTGTAAGAATCAGCACCGGTCTTTTTTTATCTGGATTAAGAAACTTGTACCAACGTACTTCACCGCGCTTCATTCATCCTCCCAAGCCTGTTCTGATTCCCATACGGAAAACTCGTCGGCCGCAACCGGGCGCCGCTCATAGCCCTCCCGGTGCTTACGTTCCAGTTGCTCAACATTATACCGGACCAGCGCCTCACGAAGCGCCTTCCGAGTGAAAGCCGAACGGCTTGTGCGGAGTTGTTTCGAAACATGGTCGACCGCCTGAACAAGATCGTCATCAAGGGTCATTTGAATTGTTCTCATAGCAACCTCCTCTAATATGGATAATAATAGCTATTTTAATCCACATAGCGGTGTTTGTCAAATCCATATCCGCCTATACCAAGCGAATGGGGTTCCTAAAGATGAATCTTCCCTTCCCGCTCCTTGAAAAAATCCATCACATAGGTGATGTGGTTTTTCATCGCTTTGTAGGCGGATTCGGGATTTCCGCTTTTGATGGCCTCCACCACGGCGGTGTGCTGTTTGAGGATTTCGGGTATGTTGCCGGGCTCTTCGTAGAGGTGACGCAGGTATTCCTTGATGCCCACGAAGAGGAAATCGAACATGTTCTTCATAAGATAGACGTGGAGCGGGTTTTTGGTGGCATAGGTGATGGCCATGTGAAAGGAGACATCCGGCTCGTTGCCCAGCTTGCCGCCGTTGACCTCTTGGCGCATCTGGGCGAGAGACCGCTCCAGCAGCCGAATGTCTTCGGGGTCGGCCCGCTGGGCCGCCAGGGCCGCGGCATTGCACTCCATGCCCATTCGCACCTCGAGCAGGTCGATCAGGGTGGCGTTCTGGCTCTCCATGGCCAGAGCCAGGGGGCTCTTATCCATATCCTCGGGGCTGCGGACAAAGGTTCCCTGCCCCTGCTTCTGCTCAAGATAGCCCATCACCACCAGTTTGCGGATCGCATCCCGCACCGAGGTACGGCTCACATTCAACGCTTCGGACAGCTCCCGCTCCGGCATGAGCTTGTCCCCCGGCTTGATCTCACCTCGAAAAATCAGTTCCCGAAGCTGTTCAAAAACCTGGTCGGAGATTCGTTTGGGTCTGATGGGCTTGAGCTGAACGGTCATGGCTACCTCAATGTCTCTGCATAGATTTCAATCGGATGCCGAATGGTGATCCGGTCTCCGGATCGGGAGAGCATGTCGGAAATCTGAAGCATACAGGCCGGGCATCCGGTGGCCAGCACCTCGCAGCCGGTCTCGGCGATGTGGTCCCGTTTCTGTTGTCCGATTTTAGAAGAAATATCGTAGTGCTGCAGATTGAAGCTGCCCCCCATGCCGCAGCACCAGTCGGAGGCGGTCATTTCCTTGAGCCGGTAGCGGGGGTTGGCCTTGATCAGGGCGCGGGGTTCGGCGGCGACCCCCAGAGATTTCTTAAGATGGCAGGGATCATGATAGGTGACCGGCACGGCCGACTCCGACGGCTCCCCTTCCGGCGGCGTCACCCCGATTTCCCGGGCCAGATAGGCGTTGATGTCGATGGTTTTGTCCGCCATTTTTTTCACCTGCGCGGCCATTCCCGGATCGGTCCGTTCCACCAGATTGGGCCAGACCTTTTTGATGGTGGAGGTGCAGGTGGCGCAGGCCGTGACCAGATAATCGAATTCCCCTTTGTCGAACCGCTCGAGATTGTGCCGGATCAGGCGGTTGAAAGTCTGAAGATCCCCTGAGGAGACCGCCGGAATGCCGCAGCAGGCCTGCCCGGCCGGCATGAAAATGCCGACCTGATGGTGTTCCAGTACATCCACCACCGCCTCGGCTGCATTGGGAAAAATCTTGTCCAGAAGACATCCGACGAAAAAGGCGACCCGCGGTCCGGAATGGCGGTCCCGAGTGTCCAAAGCCGGAATCCGTTTGTGAAAGGGCTTGTCCGCCAGGGGCATGAAATGGCGCTCCTTCAGCAGGGGGGAGATGAATCGGGCGCAGGAGGTGCCCACGGTCTCGTTGACCGGCCGGGACATCACTTTCTGAAATTTGGCTCCCCACTCGGCCACCCGGTCGAACAGACCGGGATGGGAGAGCATCCCCCGAAGAATCGCTTTTTTGGCCGGGGAAAGCCCCATATACCCGGTGAGAATTCCCCGGGCCTTCATGAAGATCTCCAGGACATTCACCCCGCTGGGGCAGTTGGCCGCGCAGGAGCCGCACAGCAGACACTTGTTGAGCCGGTCGTACACCCCCCGAGGGTCGTCGAACATCTCCTGCATCAGTCCGTCTAAAAGGGCCAGCTTGCCCCGGGCCACATCCGCCTCCCGGCCGGTCTGTTCATACAAAGGGCAGACCGACTGGCACATTCCGCACCGCATGCAGACCACCAGCTGATCCTCGAGCTCGCCCATCAGCCGGGTCAATTCCGTGATATCCGCCATGGTCAGCCTCCGATGATTTTTCCGGGATTGAGGATGTTGTTGGGGTCCAGGGCCGACTTGATGCGCCGGGAGTAGACCAGGGTGGCTTTGCTGGTTTCATTTTCCAGAAAGCAGGATTTGGCGATCCCGGTGCCGTGCTCTCCGGAGAGGGTGCCGCCCATGGCCAGGGCCTTGTCGAAAATGGCCGCAATGGCCTGATCCACCCGCTTCCATTCCTCTTTGTTCCGCTTGTCTGTAAGGATGGTCGGATGGAGGTTGCCGTCGCCGGCATGGCCGAAGGTGCCGATGGAAAGGCCGTACTTGTCGCCGATCTCCTGCATGGCCCGAACCATGGCCGGGATCTTGCTGCGGGGAACGGTGGCGTCTTCCAGCACCAGGGTCGGCTTGAGCTTGGCCAGGGCGCTGAGGGCGCTTCGCCGGGCGGCCCAGACCTTGTCCCGCTCGGCATCGTCGGCGGCCACCCGCACCGAGGTCGCCCCCAGTTTCTTGCAGAGGGCTTCTACCCGCCGGGCGTCTTCCTCCACCTGGGCCGGATGGCCGTCCACCTCCACCAGCAGCAGGGCCGCGGCGTCTATGGGGAGCCCGGCCCGGCTGTAATCCTCCACCGCCCGAATGGTGAAGTTGTCCATGAACTCCAGGGTGGCCGGAATGATCTTGTCGGCGATGATGGCGGCCACCGTCTCGGAGGCCTTGTTCATTTCATCGAAGACCGCCACCATGGCCTTGCGGTGGGCCGGGGCCGGAATCAGCTTGAGTATGATTTCATTGAAGACTCCCAGGGTGCCTTCGGAGCCGACCATCAGCCCGGTCAGGTTGTACCCGGTGGCGCACTTGACGGTGCGGGAGCCGGTCTTGACCGGGTCGCCGTTGGTGTCGAAAAACTGAAGCCCCATGACATAATCGGAGGTGACGCCGTATTTAAGGCCCCGCAGGCCACCGGCGTTTTCGGCCACATTGCCCCCCAGGGTCGAGACCGCCTGGCTGCCCGGATCGGGCGGATAGAAAAGCCCTTCGGCCTCTACCGCCGCCGCGAACTTGGCTGTGATCACCCCGGGCTGAACCACCGCGTACATATCTTCGGTGTTGATCTCCAGGATCCTGTTCAGCCCGTTGGTGAGGATCACCACCCCTTCATGGATGGGGATGGCGCCACCGCTCAGGTTGGTGCCGGCCCCGCGCACGGTGATGGGCAGGCCGTTGTCGTTGCAGAGCTTCACCACCCGGCTCAGGGCGTCGCCGTCGGTGGGCCGGAGAATCAGTCCGGGCAGCACCGAATCGACCACCGCCGCATCATAAGAATAGGTGACCAGGTCGGCTTTTTCGGTCATCAGGTTGGCCTGGCCGACGATATCTTCAAACGCTTTCGCCAGTGTCTGGCTGATCATGCTGTCTCTCCTTCGCAGGTGAATGGAAGAATCGGGGAACGGGTTATCTGGATATTGGTATTACCAATATCCAAATAACCCGCTAAAGCAAAAGGATAATAACTTGAATTAATCTCTTTCTATAGCGCTTGAATATCATTCACAATTTAATTTATCAAGCATTTTTTTCTTGACAATAAAATTTTTTCCTTCTATGAAGTGGTCATACCATTGAACGAAAAACCGCTACAGCCACCGGAGAAATTTGCTGCTCTCTCCGG
>JAABSQ010000013.1 GCA_011390315.1 Desulfobacteraceae bacterium | reverse complement strand
GGCGCCGAAAAGTTGAGGGAAAGGGGGTTGAAAAAAAAAACCGGAATGTGTTTCACCGCTTTACCTTATGAAAAGAACCACCGTTTCAAAACCATCATCACCCAATACCAATGAGGAGGAGGTAATGACACCCATGAAAAAAGTTTTCACCATCGGTCTGAGCATGCTGCTCGTACTCTGTTTTACCGTCAATTTCAGTATGGCCCAGTCCAAAAGGGAGAAATTCGGCGTGGACAAGCGCCATGAGATCGCCAAGCGGGTCCGGTTCGAGACCTCCGACCAGAAATTTCGCTGGAAGATGGTCATGCCCTGGACCAAGGGGCTGCTCTTCTACGATATCGCGGTCCACTTCTGTGACAGCGTCCGCCTGGCATCGGCCGGCCGGCTCGACATCAAGCCCTTTTCCGCCGGCGAACTGGTCCCCGCCATGCAGAGTTTCGATGCGGTGAGCAAAGGCTCGGCCGATGTCGGTCATGACTGGCCCGGCTACTGGAAGGGAAAGGACGAGGCCTTTGTAGCCTTCGCCTCGGTTCCTTTCGGGCTGGACGCCGAGGGATACAATATCTGGCTGTATGAAAAAGGCGGCCTGGAACTGATGCAGGAACTCTACGGCAAGTTCAACCTGTTCGCCCTGCCCGGCGGCCAGTGCGGCCAGGAGATGGGGCTCTTCTCCAACAAGAAGGCCACCACGATGGCCGATTTCAAGGGCATGCGGGTGAGAACCCCCGGATGGTACATGGACATCCTCAACAACCTGGGCGCCTCGGTCAGCCCCCTGCCCGGCGGCGAAGTCTATCTGGCCCTGGAGCGCGGCGTGATCGATGCCGCCGAATTCTCCTCCCCCGCCATCAACTACCCCATGGGATTCGATGAAATCACCAAATACGCCATTCAGCCGGGGGCGCATCAGCCGGGCATCCAGTCCGCTCTCTTTTTCAACAAGGATTCCTATGACAAGCTCCCCGAAGACCTCAAATGGATCATCGACATCTGCGCCAAGGAAACCCAGCTCTGGAGCTATAACTGGATCAACAGCCTGAACGCCGAGGCCATTCGACGGTTCAAGGAAAAGATCGAGATCGTCAAGCTGGACAAAGAGACCCTGATCGAGTTCCGAAAGGTGACCAAGGCCTACCTCGACGAAGTCAAGGCCAAGCATCCCTTCACCAAAAAGGTGCTGGATTCCCAGGAAGCCTTCATCGAATCTTTCGCCGACTGGCGGGATGCCAGGGTGGGCGTGACCCCGTGGCCTTATGAGACTTATATCTCGGGCAGAATTTCCGAATAGTTTCTGAACCGAAAACCGCCGGGCCATCCTATAGTTGCGGCTGCTCCGGTTGTTAAAGCTGAACTCACTCCCGCTTCCGGGTTTCTTCGGCCCGGAAGCGGAATTTCCCATGAACTTCATCAAGGACGAAATCCGATGAATATCATTTCCAGATCCATCGACACCTTCAATATCAAGGAGGGCGAGGTCACCTCTCTGCTGGCGATTCCGCTTCTGCTGATCGTCCTCTACGAGGTGTTCATGCGCTATGCCTTCAACGCACCCACCATCTGGGGGTTTGAGGCCACCACCTTTCTATACGGCATTCACTACATGTTCGGTCTGGCCTACACCGATGTGCAGGACGGCCATGTTCGTGTGGATATCCTGACCGCACGGCTGCCCCCGAAAGTGCAGCACATCATCGGCATCATCACCCTCTGTGTATTGTTTCTGCCGGTGATGACCTGCATGACCATCTGGTCCTTCAAATACGCCTGGACCTCTTTCAGCTTCGGGGAGGTCAATTCCACCAGCTGGGCCCCGCCCATCTGGCCGCTCAAGATCATCATGGCTTTGACCTTCCTCTTTCTGCTGCTGCAGGGGATCTCCAACTTACTCAAAAACATTGAAGCGCTTTCCGGAAAAAGCGGATCATAGCGAGGAGCATCATGTACTTCAGTCCAGAATTTCTCACCATCGCCATGTTCGTTACGCTGATCCTGGCGATTCTTCTGGGGCATCCCCTGGCCTATACCCTGGCCGCCGTGGCAACCCTGTTCGGTCTCATTGACAACGGCGGGAACATCCCCGGTCTGTTCGACATGTTCGCCAATATCACCTGGGGGTTGATGAACAACTACGTTCTGGTGGCCATTCCGCTGTTTATTCTCATGGCCCAGCTTCTGGACCGGTCCAAGGTCTCCGACGCCCTGTTCGAGGCTCTCTATGTGGTCCTGGGCGGCATCAAGGGCGGTCTGGGCCTGGCGGTGGTCGTGGTCTGTACGGTGTTCGCCGCCACCACCGGCATCATCGGGGCTTCGGTTGTGGCCATGGGGCTTCTGGCGACCCCGGCCCTGCTTCAGAAAAACTACCAGAAAGAGATGACCAGCGGCATCATCTGCGCCGCCGGCACCCTGGGGATTCTGATTCCGCCCAGCATCATGATGGTGGTCTACGGCGGGTTGACCGGTCTCAAGGAGACCTCCGTGGGCAACCTCTTCGCCGGAGCGATCTTACCCGGAATGCTTCTGGCGGGGCTCTATTTCGCCTATATCCTGATTCGATGCAACATCAATCCGAGCCTGGGGCCGCCCATTTCAAAAGAGGAGGCGGGAACCTACTCCGCGGCCCGGAAGTGGGGCATGACCCTGAAATCCCTGATCCCGCCCCTGGCGCTGATTCTGGCGGTGATGGGGACCATCCTCGCCGGCGTGGCCACCCCCACCGAGGCGGCCGGCCTGGGCGCCACCGGGGCCGCTATTCTGGCCATGTTCAATAAAAAATTCACCTGGGACGTGATCAAGCATTCCTGCTACTCCACCATGAAGACCACCGCCATGGTGATGATGCTCTTCATCGGCGGTAAATTTTTCAGCTCCGTCTTTCTGTTCATGGGCGGCGGCGATGTGGTGGCCGACCTTCTGATCGGCAGCGGCATGCATCGGTATACGGTCCTGTTCATCATGATGCTGATCGTCTTTCTGATGGGGATGTTCATCGACTGGGCCGCCATTCTGCTGGTGACGGTGCCCATTTTCATGCCCATCTCCATGGAACTCGATTTCGATCCGCTCTGGTTTTCCATGCTCATGTGCGTCAACCTTCAGACCTCGTTTCTGACACCGCCCTTCGGGTACGCCCTTTTCTACTACAAGGGCGTGGCGCCGCCGGAGTACACCATGATGCACATCTACCGGGGGATCATCCCCTTCGTGCTGTTGCAGCTGGTGGCCATTGCGATCCTGTGTATCTTTCCGCAGATCGTGACTTGGCTGCCGTCGGTCTTCTTCGGCGCCTATTAACGACATGAAAGGGAGTAAAATGGACAAGCGGTATCCCGACAAGCCGGACACGGTCTATTTCTTCGGCACCTGCCTGGTCGATGCGGTCTATCCCGAAGCCGGAATGGCAGCCATTCGGCTGCTTCAACGGGAAGGGGTGCGGGTGGTGTTTCCACAAAATCAGTCCTGCTGCGGCCAGCCCGCCTACAACTCGGGGTTTCCGGACGAGGCCCGGGCCGTGGCCCGGCAGCAGCTCGATACCTTCACCAGGGATTACCCCATCGTGGTCCCCTCGGGCTCCTGCGCCGGCATGATGAAGCGCCACTACCCGATGCTCTTCGCCCGAGACCGGGACCTGAGCCGAATCCGGGCCTTTTCGAACCGCATCTTCGAGCTGACCGAGTTTCTGGTCCATGTGCTCAAGGTGAAGCTGGAGGACCGGGGCGACCCGATTCAGGTGACCTGGCATTCCTCCTGCCATGCGGCCCGGGAGATGGGGGTGACCGAAGATTCCAAAAACCTGGTCCGGCAGCTCAAAAACGTCACCCTCACCGAGCTGGAAAAAGAGCGGGAATGCTGCGGATTCGGCGGTACCTTCGCCGTCAAGCAGCCGGCCATTTCCGCCGCCATGGTGACCGACAAGATCGCCGACATTCGCGGCACCGGGGCCGGGCGCGTGCTGTCGGGCGACTGCGGATGCCTGATGAACATCACCGGCGCCATGGAGCGCGGCAAGGTGGGGATTCAAGGGCAGCACATCGCCCAATTTTTATGGGAGCGAACCAATGGGTGACCAGACCTTCAGTTTTGAAAAAAACGTGGAAACCGCCCTGGGAGATACCCAGCTGCGTGCCAACTTCGAATATGCCATGTCCACCCTTTACCAGAAGCGAAAAGCGGTATTCGCCGACGAGGCCGAAACCGAACGGCTCCGCGAGGTCGGGAATGCCGTTCGGCAGCGGGCTTTGAGCAAGCTGCCCGAGCTGCTCGAAAAACTGGAAAAGAAGTGCATCGAAAACGGGATTCAGGTCCACTGGGCCGAAACCACCGACGAGGCCAACCGGATCATTCTGAAGATCATGGACGATCACCGGGCCACGCGGATGGTCAAAGGCAAGTCGATGGTCTCCGAAGAGATGCACCTCAACAAGTTTCTGGAGGAACACGGCAAGGAGGTGATGGAGACCGACCTGGGCGAGTACATTATTCAACTGGCCGGGGAGACGCCGTCTCATATCATCGTACCGGCGGTGCATAAGAACAAGGACCAGATCGCAAAACTCTTTCATGAAAAGATTCCCGGGGCCCCCTATACCGAAAAGGTGGAGGAGCTCAACGCCCTGGCCCGAAAGACCCTGCGTGAAAAATTTCAGCACGCCGACATCGGGCTTTCAGGGGTCAATATGGCGGTGGCCGAAACCGGCACCCTCTGTCTGGTGGAAAACGAGGGCAACGGCCGCATGTGTACCACCGTGCCGCCGGTCCACGTGGCGGTGATGGGGCTGGAAAAGGTGGTGGAAAAACTCTCCGACGTGCCGCCTGTGCTGCGGCTTCTGACCGGGTCGGCCACCGGCCAGATCATCACCACCTACTTCAACATGATCACCACCCCGAGGAAACCGGGGGAAAAAGACGGCCCCGAAGAGGTCCATCTGGTGATTCTGGACAACGGCCGGTCCGCCATTTTAAAAGATCCCGAACTGCGCCAGACCCTTCAGTGCATTCGGTGCGGCACCTGCCTCAACCACTGCCCGGTCTATACCCGAATCGGGGGCCATGCCTACGGGTTTGTCTATCCCGGTCCCATCGGCAAAATCCTCACCCCCCAGATGGAGGGGCTGGAAAAAACCGGCGGGATCATATCGGCGTCGAGCCTCTGCAATGCCTGCGAAGAGGTCTGCCCGGTCAAAATCCCCATTCCCGAACTGATTCGGCGGTTGCGCAACGAAAGCTATGACTCCAAGGGCTCGGTTCCCGGCCACGGGTATAAATGGAACCTGCCCGAGGTCCTGGTCTGGAAGGCCTGGGCCCTGGTAAACCGGTATCCCCGGCTGAACGAACTGGCCATGAAGGTGGGCGGCCTCTTCGGTGATCGATTCCCCAAAATCGGTCCGCTGAAGCAATGGACCCGGGTGCGAACCACCCCGCGGCTGGCCCGACACAGCCTTCATGAACTGGTGAAAACGGAAGGAGTCGACCATGAGTAACACCGCCAGAGAACGCATCTTCGCCAAGCTGAGACCGGCGGTTGCGGCAGGTCAATTTGACATACCGTCTCCGGAGCTTCCGCCCCGGCCTGAATGGACTCCGTCAGAAAAGGTCCAAAAACTGAAAACCTTGATGGAGGCGGTGCGAAGCGAAGTCCACGTGGTCAAGGCCGATGCCTGGACCGACGCCCTCAAGGCCCTGGCCAGGCAGAGGGGGTTCAAGACCCTGCTTCATGGACCCGGTACACAGGTGGGGGATGCGGTGAAACAGGCCTGGTCCGAGGGGTCCGGCGGTCTCCCCGCCCTGCGCACCTATGAGGGCGCCATCGAAAACTACAAAGACACCCTCTTCCATGATACCGACGTCGGGATCACCTCCACACTGGGCGGCATCGCCGAATCCGGGGCCCTGATTCTCTGGCCCGATGCCGAAGAGCCCCGGCTGATGTCCCTGATTCCGCCGATCCATATCGCGGTGCTCGATGCCGACAAAATCTACGCCACTTTTTCCGAGGCCATGGAGAGGATGTCCTGGTCGGAAAAGATGCCCACCAATGCGCTGCTTATTTCCGGACCCTCCAAGACCGCCGACATCGAAATGACCCTCGCCTTCGGGGTCCACGGACCCAAGGAGCTGATCGTATTCATACTCGAACCCTGAACTATTTCCAATCCAAGCCAAAGGAGAAACCCGATGCTGCCTGTCATCCAAAAAATACTGTTCGCCACCGACCTGTCCGAAGACGCCGAATACGCCTTCGGCTATGCCGCCTTCATGGCCGATAAATTCGACGCCAAAATCACGGTTTTGCATGTGGTTGAGGAGATGACCGCCACCGGCCGAAGCCTGTTGGTCGACTACCTGGGCCAGGACCGGTGGGAGGAGATCGTGGCCCGCAAGGGCGAAAGCTTTCAGGAAGCGGTCCGGGTGCGCCTGGAGGATTTCTGTGAAGAGATGAAAAACGTGTATAAGGAATGCCCCTTCGTGGTGGAGAAGACGGTGGTCCGGGACGGCCGTGCGCCGGAGGAGATCCTCTATGAAACCGAGACCGGCGTCTACGACCTGCTGGTAATGGGCTCCCACGGCCGGGGATTCATGGCCGACGCCCTCCTGGGAAACACGGCCCGCCGGGTGGTCCGCCGGTGCAAAATTCCTGTGACCGTGCTGCGGCTGCCGGAGGAGAAGCGGTCGAAGGAGAAATAATCCTGTTGAGGCCGGGCTCGAATGGAACCCGTTCCCCGGCCGCACGCCGCCGGGGGATGAATCCCCCGGCTGGATCATCGAACGCCCCCTGAAGGGGGCTCTGCCGTCCGCCCCGGCCGGTTTCGGCTGTTAGTAGGTCAGCACCATTCCGCCGTCGAAGAGCATGTCCCCGCCCACCAGGTAGTTGGAAAACCGGGAAAAGCCGAAAACGAAGAGATTGCCCACCTCGATCGGGCTCATCATCTCCTTGATTCGGGAGGCGCCCATCATGACATCCCGTACCACCGCTTCCTGAGAGATCCCCCGCTGTTCGGCCTGGGCCGGAATCTGGTTGAGGGCCAGGGGGGTTTTGACGAACCCGGTGGAGATGGTAAAAGACCGGATCTTCCCCTCCCCTTCCGCGGATATCGACTGGGCCAAGGCTCGCAGCCCGAATTTGGTGATGTTGTAGACCGGCTTTTTCATGGTGGTGATGTGGGCGTGGACCGAGGCCATGTGGGCGATGATGCCGCACCCGTCGGAATTCTGTTTCATGTGGGGAATGGCCAGTTTGGACAGGTAAAAGGGCGCCCGAAGCATGATCCGCTGCATCAGGTCGTATTTTTCCATGGGGAACTTGTCCACCGGGTCGATGTGCTGAATCCCGGCGATATTGGCCATGTACCGGATCTTCCCCTGTTTGGCCGCCTCGGCCACCGCGTTTTCGATGTCCTCATCCCGGGTCAGATCGGTCTTGACCAAGACCATGTTCCCGCCCATCTCTTTGGCCATTTCAACGGTCTTGTTCCCCTCTTCCTCATTGATGTCCAGCCCGACCACGGTCAGCTTGTTGGCCGCGGCCGCCACCGCCGTGGCCCGGCCGATGCCGGTGCCGCATCCGGTGACGATGCAGACGTTCTCGGGGTTGAAGTGTTCGTCGTCCAGAAACAGGACCTTGTCCCGGGTGATTTTCGGTTCCGAAATGTCCATGGTGCTCCTCCTTTGGATGCGCTTTCTTTATGATAACGGCGCCACCGCATCGAAAGCGGCTCATACGGTTTTTGACGGAAGTTCGGACACTACATCAGCGGGTCGGTAATGTTCAAAACATAAACAGCAATGAGACCCAGAACTCCGGCCGCGGCGATATAGTATAGTGTCGGCAAAATAGTCCTGCGAAGGGTCTTGCCTTCCTGGCCGAGAAGGCCGACGGTTGCCGAAGCGGCGACGACATTGTGGATGGCGATCATGTTGCCTGCCGCGGCCCCGATTGCCTGGAGGGCCACGAGAACAGCGCCGGATACACGGAGCGCATTCGCAACCTCGAACTGAAACTGACTAAGCATCATGTTGCTCACCGTATTGGAACCGGCGATAAATGCGCCTAACGCACCAACCGTCGGAGCAAACAGCGGATAAACTGAGCCGAAGGTCTCGGCAACAAAGCTTGCCATGGCGACCGGCATGGAGGCAAGGCCTGCAGCGTTGATGCCGGAGTTGATCAGAATACGGACCATCGGGATCGTAAAAACCAGAACAAAGCCGGCGCCGATGAGGGTTTTACCGGCACTAGCCGCCGCTGAAGCGAGCTGTGTCGGTCTCATGCGATGGAGAAAGAAGGTGAGCAGGCAGACAAAGACCAAAATACCGCCCGGCAGATAGAGCGGTTCCAGCGAAGCATTTATACCGGCCTCTCCAAGAATATTCCTTGCTCCGAATGAGACACTCTGCAAAAAGGCTTTAAATGGAGCAAATACCCGGCTGGCAACCAGAATGGCGGCAACGAGAAGATAGGGTGTCCAGGCAAGCATCAGGGAAATACTTCTCTCGTCCGCACTCGGCTTCTTCGGCTTGATCGTGCCGAACCATTCTGCGGGCCAATCTTCCTGAGGGGCGAAATCCCAGCTCTTTTTGGGAATCAGAAAACCATAACTGGCTGCGGGTACCACGATGGCAAGTCCCACCAGGGCGCCGACGATGGAGGGGAACTCGGGGCCGAGAAAAATGCCGGTCAGGGCGTAAGGAACGGTAAAGGAAAGACCGGTAAAAAGGGCAAAGGGGATCATCGAAAAACCCTCTGTCCAGCTTTTTTCCCGACCGAAAAAGCGGGTCAGCATAACAACCATCAGCAGCGGCATCAAAGTGCCCACAATGGCGTGACCAATCGCGACCTCCGCGGTAATAAGACGGAGAAAAGCTTCCCAACTGGAACCTTCGGCTGCCAGTTCCTTACCGAGTGTTACATAGTCAAGGCCTCCTTTTACGCCGATAATAATGGGAGTGCCAACAGCGCCAAAGGAGACCGGGGTGGATTGAATCATCATGCCGACCATTACCGATGCAAGTGCGGGAAAGCCGATGGCAACCAGCAGAGGAGCGGCAATCGCAGCCGGAGTGCCGAAGCCGGAGGCGCCCTCGATGAAACAGCCGAACAGCCAGGCGATGATGAGTATCTGGACGCGCCGGTCGGGACTGACACCCGTAAAAGCGGCGCGTATTGTCGTGATCGCCCCCGAATTCTGCAGGGTATTGAGAAGCATGATCGCCCCGAAAATAATCCACAAAACAGCGAGGGTGACGATGATGCCCTGTAGAGAAGAAGCAAGGACACGGTTAAGGCTCATTTCCCAAAAATAGAGAGCGATGGCGACCGCAGTCAGATACACCACCGGCATGGCACGCCGGGCAGACCATTGAAGGCCGATGAGCAGGATAGCGGCGACAACAATCGGCGTTGCCGCCAACAGTGCTTGAATCGAAGTTGGCACGAATACCTCCACCTAAATATAGTTGATTTTCATCCTGAAACGGCTGTTGAATCTGATCCCTGAAGGCAGAATACATACCTGTTTTTTTTAAATGTATCAAGTCTCTATTTAGGACCCTCGCATCCGGCCAACCCATCATGGGGGCCGTTACGCCAACCCGAAACACCGAGCACTGTTGAAGACGGTCTACGGCGCTTTCGACCACCATGGGGTATCTGCACCTGACGTCGAAACGGACGGGCGCCATTGCCGGTCCTGTCCGGATCGACCATGGTCAATCCGGAAGACCCGGACCAGAAAAAGCCCCTCCCCCTTCAGACCGCCGACATCCTGCCGGAGCCCAACTTCCGTATTCTCTGTTTTGCAATGTTCACCGGTCTGGCCGCCGGGTTCGCTGTCAACGCCAACCTGAAAGGGCTTTTCCCCGGCCAGGACGTGGAGGCCTGGATTCTGGCGGTCTCCCTTTTCGCCGTGGCCAACGCCGCCGGAAGGATCACCTGGGGCATTCTTTTCGACCGCATCCGCTCCGCCACCGCCGTGCAGGCCAATTTGCTCTGCCAGGCGGCGGTTCTGATCGCCGGGTTCTGGATTCTGACCTCGCCGACCGGTTTGCAGGTGTTTGCGGTGCTGACCGGGTTCAATTACGGCGGGGTGCTGGTGGTGTATGTGTCGTCGGCGGCCCGGAGCTGGGGGAAGGAACATGTGGGTCAGGTGTATGGGTGGCTGTTTTCGGCCAATATTCCGGCGTCGGTGTCGCCGATTCTGGCGGGGATGGTCTATGATTATTCGGGGGATTTCACGGCGGCGTTGTGGGTGGTCGGAGGGTTGTTGGTCGCGGCGGCGGGGGTGGTGTTTTTGAGGGTGGAGGTTTTGAATGGGGAGGGGGTTGGTACTTGAGATTCCCAAATCCCACCGTCGTCGAGAGGCCGGTTTAATTCAGGAGCATTTTAGCCTTCATCCCGCTTCCCATCACATCCGATATTGGGGAGTGATCGAAACGGGAGTGTCTTGGGCAAGGTTGTCTATGCGGGACGACAGATAAAACGTCATTCGATCGTGGCTTAAAAGCCATATAAATATACATTCATTTGTATTGACATTGTGAGCTGCCTACTTTATGATCCCATATGAAACAGAAATCTGACTTCGAATGGGACTCTGCGAAGGACCAGATAAATCAGGACAAGCACGGCGTCTCATTTGCCTTGGCTCAACTGGCCTTTCTGGATCAGAAACGTGTGATTCTGGAAGACCTGGATCACAGCGGCATAGAAAAGCGGTACTATTGCCTCGGCAAAGTCGCCGGCGGCATTATGACCGTAAGATTCACCTATAGATTACATAAAATCAGAATCTTCGGCGCCGGATACTGGCGGAAAGGAAAGAAGATTTATGAAAGAGAGAATAAAATACACGGATGAACCGATTGGAAATGTAAAGGTAGTTTCAGATTTTCTGCCTTCTCCGGAGGAACTCGCCCTGAAAGATGAGACGGTAAAGGTGACCATTGCTTTGAGCAAAAGCAGCGTCGAGTTTTTTAAAAAGGAAGCAAAAAAATACAACACCCAATACCAGAAGATGATCCGCAGACTGCTGGATGAATATACGGCACATCAAACCTGAAAACCCGTAATAGCCGGTGTGTCATTCCCATACGGTGTTTACCTTGCCGCGACCCGAGACCGACGGCGAGAAAACGTCTGCACCAGGTTGCGCTGAGATAACCCGACGCGGAAACGAGTACAACCGAGGAACCGGATGCGGGAAAACCGCACGTCCG
>JAABSQ010000012.1 GCA_011390315.1 Desulfobacteraceae bacterium | reverse complement strand
TGTCCTGATACTCGTCCACCAGAATGAAGTGATAACCGGAGAGCAGCCGATCCCGAATTTCATCGGGAGCAAGCCCCGGCACCGACTTTTCTCCTTCCAGAAGGGCGACGGCGTCTTGAATGATCGCGTCAAACTTTTCGGTCAGAGTGGCCTCGTCCCGAACCGCCGCATCGGCCCGGGCCGCAAAAGAGGCGCCGGTCAACCGCATGGCCAGGCCGTGATAGGTCAGCACCGTCACCCCGGCGGCATCGCTTCCCACCATCTCCCGAAGCCGGCGCCGCACCGACAGGGCCGCACCGTGATTGAAGACCAGCACCAGAACCGACCGGGTCGGCGCCCTCCGGACCCGCAGCAGATAGGCGCACCGGTGGACCACCGTTCGGGTTTTTCCCGATCCCGGCCCGGCGAGAATCAGTCGGTTCTTCTCCGCGTCGGCGGCCACGATCGATTCCTGGACCGGATTCCGAAGGCTCTCCACGATCTTTTTGAAGGATTCCTCCCCGGTGGCCCGTTGAAGGACATCCGCCCGGTCCCCGAAAAACCGCCGAATAAAACTCGGGGTGTCCATGGTGAAGTAGGCGGCCACCATGGACAGGGCCTGGCTGATCTTTCGAAGGCCCTGGCGGGCATACTCGTTCATGACGTGGACCTGGAAGGTCCGCTGGCCGTAATGGTGAGACAAGGGCGCGTAGTCGCCTTTGGAATAGCGCCGCCCCTTGGCCTCGGGCAGAATCCGCACCGTCATGGCCTGCCGAAAAACCGACAATCCCTTCTGAAGAATGATCACCTTTTGCTCATGGAGAAACAGCAGCCCCCGGTCGATGGCGTTCAGCATCTTGTCCGAATCCACCTGAAGGGTCAGGTCCTTTCGAATGGCCTCGGCCAGATCGTCGCTGGAAAAAGAGACCAGGATTTCGCCCTGCCCCCGGGCTTCTTTCGGGATCCGGTCATAGAGCGCATTCAACAGAGTCCAGGCCAGATTCCGCCGCTTGTCGGCGATGTCGGCGATTTTTTTCCAGTCCCGCCGCAGCCGAACCCGAAAATGATCCTGATAAGCGTGATGCAGATCGATGCTGCCGCAGCGCCCGGCAAATCCCTTGCCGTCCCGGGACAGGCTTACCAGCAGCCCCCGGACCGTCTCCGGATTGGCTTCGGGGAATTCGGCGTCCAGGAGCCGCTGATTCAGGGTTCGCAGGTTGAGATCCACCCATTCACCCACCGTTTCCATGGGATGCTCCTCCCGAAGGATGTCGAGCAGGGACCGGTCGAGAGCGCAGATGCGGTCCAGAAGCTTTTTGGCGTTGTTCCGGCCCTTGGGACGAACATAGGCGGTCATCTGAATGCCGCTTTCCACCAGCCCGGCTTCGGCCATCTGGTGCAGCACCCGAATCACCCCCCGGGTGTCGGCGAAGGTTGCCTTTTCAATTCCCTCGATGCGCCCGAGTGACTCGGCCAGCTGATCCGTGGTGAGCCCTTCGTCGGGATCACAGTCGATCAGCCGCGCCAGAATCGTCATCCATATGCGGTGTTGGGACGGCGGCAGATCGAGCCCCTTCATCTTCTCCGCCGCTTCCGCCAGAGACCGGAACCGGGGCTTCCCCTGAAAGACATAGGTCTGGTTTTCGTTTCGCTCCAGATGTCCGGAGCGCTCCAGCCAGGACACCGCCGTCCGGACCTTGGTGTCGGCGCCGTAATCTTCCCAGTCGAAGGTGGCCCGGGTATCCTCATCCCGAAGCAGTTCGCCGGTGGTGATGATCACCTCTCCCTTCTCATTGCGTTTGGCCCGGCGCAGCGCACGAAGGATCTCCACGATGTCCCGCCGGCGCAGTTCGGACAGGGCCCCCAGCCGGAACTGAGTTTCGATATCCGCTTCGTGGTAGAGGAGCACGCAGTCGGCGTCTCCGCGGTCCCGGCCGGCCCGGCCCGCCTCCTGAAGGTAGTTTTCCAGGGACCCGGGGATGTCGGCATGGATCACCAGCCGCACGTCGGGCTTGTCGATGCCCATGCCGAAGGCGTTGGTGGCGCAGATCACCGGATACGCGCCGGCGATGAATCCTTCTTGAACCCGCCGCTTTTCCGGCGGGGTCATGTTGCCGTGAAAGGCCTCGGCGGACCAGTTTTTCTGCACCAGAAAATCGGCCATTATCTCGGTGTGATTTCGGGTGGCGCAGTAGACCACCGCGCTGCCCGCGGGCGGGTCTCCCAGCCGCTCGGAAAGCAGATCGGCGACCCGGCCGAACTTTTCCGGCTCCGTCACCGTCTGAACCTCGAAGTGAAGGTTGGTCCGTTCGGTGCCCGCCTGCAAAACCGACAGCGGCTGATTCAGCCACTCCTGAAAGTGGGCGACGATCTCGGCCACCACGTCCCGCTTGGCGGTGGCCGTAAAGCAGGCCACCGGCGGAATATCCATCCCCTGGAATGCGGCAAACTCCTGAATGAACCGGGCCGCGTAAATATAATCGGAGCGAAAATCATGCCCCCATTTGGACAGGCAGTGGGCCTCGTCGAAGACCCAGCAGCCGATCTCCCGAAGCCGGAGGGCTTCCCGCACCGATCGGTTTCGAAGCTGCTCCGGTGATATATACAGGATGCCGATATCCCCCATACGAACCCCTTCCAGAACCGCGCCCCGTTCGGGACCGGTCAGGAGGCCGTAAATCGCACCGGCCGCCGGGGTTCCGGTGGACCGTTTGAGGTTGTCCACCTGGTCCTTCATCAGGGATTGCAGGGGCGAAAAGACCACCGTCAACGACCCCCGCCGGTGATACCGGACCAGGGCCGGCAGCTGAAAGCAGATCGATTTGCCGAAACCGGTGGGCAGAATCCCCAGCAGAGGGCGATCGGACATGCCCTCGAGAACGATCTGCTCCTGAAGGGTTTCACCGGTGGGCAGGGTCCGAAAATCGTCGAACGCGAAATGGCGCTGCAGCTGCCGCCGGGGGTTGTGCATTTCCGAACACCAGGCGCAGTCGTCGGACCCGCAGGGGATGTCCCGCAGGGCCTGAAGCACCGGCGCCACCGCCGGAAACCGGTGGCGAACCCAGGGCGGCAGCACCGAATTCCCGCCCGCCGCCTGAAGCCATGCCAGGCAGTAGGCCAGGGCCGGACCGCGTTCGGGGTTATCCAATAGCGGATGCACCGTCTCCGGCACCGCTGTTTCGCAGACCCGATCTTTCGTCAGCCGCTGAAACACCCGAAAGGCCGCATCCGCATTCGACAAGATCGGCGCGCCGATCCGCCGGAAGAGATCGCAGATTCCCCGGCCGTCGGCGCCGGCCTCCAGCCGTGCATCCCGAAAGCAGAATTCATAAAACCCGATCAAATCCGGACGGGTTCGCAGGGTTTCCGAAAAACTTTCCCACTGATCCAGAAACAGGGTCCCGGCCAGTCGGGCGTCCGCCACCGGATGGTTCCGGCTGTCCCGGACCAGTTTGTAGTCCTTCACCAAACGGTGATAGGGATTTTCAGGGAATGCGAGCGGCGACAGGTAAAGCGTGTCAATGGCGGGAAGCTGAAGGAGACCGGTTTTCCGCCGAATACTTTCCAGCACCGGCAGATCGTGTCGAATAATATTGTGTCCCAGGACGGCCCGGGCGTTCCGACCGAACTCCTCCAAGTCCGCCAGGGCTTCCTCCATCTCGAAACGGCCCTTCTTTTCAAACGTTTTGTTTCCCAGGACAGCCCCGATCTGAAAGATTTCCCCGGCGGTGGAGGTCTCCAGGTCGAGCAAAAGGCAATCCTTTAGAAATGCCCCCGCGATCTCTCGGGAATTCATCCCGGGCGGATCGACGAAGAAGGCGTGATCGCATTTGCCGCAGCGGGCGCGAATGCCCGGCCGGGACACGCGGTCATCTTGAATGCGGAAGCGGGTGCGGCAGGCTGGGCATATGATGGTCATGAGTAAAAAAAACCCTTTGCGTGATAGTCAAAAAATTTAAGATTAAATAAAAACATTACTTAAATCAACGACTTTCGCCATGGATATAGGTTTCAATTTTTTATCCACTTGACTTATTCAATTGATTGAATTATTTTTTTTATTTGAAATATAGAAATGAGAGTTATGAAATCACCGTCATCCAAAACCAAAGAAGACCCCCGGCGCCGTCTCATCGATGCCGGGCTGGAAATTTTCGGCACCCACGGCTTCGAAGGCGCCACCACTCGAATGCTGGCGGGAAAGGCGGGGGTGAATCAGGCGGCTATTCCGTATTATTACGGCGGCAAGGAAGGGCTTTACCATGCGGTGGTGGCTTATATCGCCGAAAATGCCGGGCGCTTTATATTGCCGGTGACGGAGAAGATCACCGCCGCCCTACAAACCGACGACCTGTCCACAGATGCTGCCGTCGGCCTTCTGGTGAAGCAGCTCTCAGCCTTTATTCAACTGGTGGGCCAAGGAGAATCCCGGCGGTGGGGCCGCATCATCATTCGGGAGCAGATGCAGCCCACCAAAGCCTTCGACATTATCTACGACCGCGTGATTCGGCGGGTCCACGAAGCCTGCGCCGGTCTGATCGGGCACATTCTACAGATCCCCCCGGCATCCGACACCGCCATCATCCGGGCTCATTCGGTGGTGGGCCAGGCCATGATTTTTCAGGCGGCCCGGGAGACCATCCTGCGCCGGCTGGGACGGCGGGAATTCACATTCGACGATATCGAGATGATTCGCAGCATCGTCGAGGATCAGATTCGGAACACCCTTCGCCACTCATCCGGAAAATAATAATAAGCCAAATTACAAGTATCTTCTTTTTAAATTACGCAATTATGCGTATGGATTTTGGGAACTGAGCGATATAAGGGGTATGATCACCTGAAAGGACGACCATGAAAAAGCGAATCATTGGCATCTTTATAGCCCTCCTCCTCTTGGCTGCCGTCGGCGTCGGGATCTGGTACTTCTTCTTTCGGGAAGCGGAAACGGACGAAAATAGACTGGTCCTGTACGGCAATGTGGATATTCGGCAGGTGGAGCTGGCTTTCAACGCGAGTGAACGGATCACGGAAATTCGGGTGGAGGAAGGCGAATCGGTGGAAAAAGGCCAACTCCTGGCCCTTCTGGAAACCCGTCGCCTTCAGCAGGCGGTCAACCGGGCCGAGGCCCAGCTCAATGCCCAGAGAGAAGAGGTGATCAAGCTGGAGACCGGCACCCGGAAAGAAGAGATCCGCAAGACCCGGGCCGAGGTGGCGGCGGCCAAAACCGAAGCGGAAAACGCCGAAAAAACATTTCGCCGGCTGCGCCCTTTGGGGGCCAAAAACCTGGCCTCTCAGGACCAGACCGATGAAGCCGAATCCAAGGCGGAGGCGGCCCGGGCCCGCCTGAACGCGGCCGAGGAAACCCTCAACCTGGCCCTGGCCGGCCCCCGCCGGGAGGATATCGCCGCAGCCAAAGCCCGTCTCGAAGCGATCAAGGCGGACCTGGACATCGCCCGAAAAAACCTCGAAGACGCCCGGCTGATCGCCCCGGACCATGCGGTCGTCCAGAACCGAATCCTCCAGCCGGGGGACATGGCGTCTCCCCGGCGGCCGGTATTTACCCTGGCGCTGATCAATCCGGTCTGGGTCCGCGCCTATGTGCAGCAGACCGATATGGGGAAGATCTTTCCCGGGATGCGGGCGCACATCAAAACCGATTCTTATCCGGACAAGGCCTATGAAGGCTGGATCGGCTATATCTCCCCCACCGCCGAGTTCACCCCGAAATCGGTGGAAACTCCGGAAATACGCACCGAACTGGTGTACCAGGTGCGGGTCTACGCCTGCAATCCGCAGAATGAATTGCGCCTGGGCATGCCCGCCACCGTCATCGTTCCACTGGATCAGCCCCGGGAAGAAGCCGGGGAAATCCCCGACTGCACGGGGGGATAATGGCCGAAATTCCATCCGAAACCGAATCGGATTCCACCGATGCGAAGGAAACCGCCCTGATCCTGGAAAAGGTGAGCAAATCATTTACCCAGGGAAAACGCAGGATAGAAGCGCTGCGGGAAGTGAGCCTGAAGGCGCAAAAAGGCCGGGTCACCGGCCTGATCGGGCCGGACGGCGCAGGAAAGACGACCCTGATGCGGCTCTCCGCCTGCCTGCTCAAGGCGGATGCGGGCCGAATCCAAGTGCTGGACCTGAATGCGAACCGTAATCCGCTCAAGGTCCAGTCCACCATCGGGTACATGCCCCAGCGGTTCGGGCTGTATGAGGATCTGTCGGTTCAGGAAAATCTCGATCTCTATGCCGACCTTCAGGGGGTGCCGCAGGATCAGCGGGCGGACCGGAATGCGGAATTGATGAAAATGACCCAGCTGGGAAAATTTACGGATCGCCTGGCCGGGCGGCTCTCCGGCGGCATGAAACAGAAGCTCGGCCTGGCCTGCACCCTGATCCGGTCGCCGGAACTGCTGATTCTGGACGAGCCCACCGTGGGGGTGGACCCGGTCTCCCGCCGGGAGCTGTGGACCATCGTCTCCCGTCTGGTGGAAGAAGAAGGCATGAGCGTGCTGCTCAGCACCGCCTATCTGGATGAGGCCGAGGAATGCGACGAGGTGGTCCTGCTGCATGGCGGCCGGGTGCTGGGCCACGGCCCGCCGGGGGATTTCAGGAAAGAACAGAAAGGCCGGACCTATTGGGTGACCACAACCGACGGCGCCCGCAAACGGGATATTCAGGAGAAGTTGTCCCGAGGGGAAAAGGTCGTCGACGCCGTCATTCAGGGGGGCGGGGTCCGGCTGGTGATGGCCGATTCGGAAAAACCGGATCTCGAGGCTTTGCTGGATGAGGTCGGCGATTCCGAGCGGAAATCGGTCTCACCCCGCTTCGAGGACAGCTATATCGCCATCCTGAAGGAAGAGGAACCCAGACCGGACAAGGCGCCGATTCAAGAACCGAAGGCCGGGCAAGACGACGGCGGGGAAGGTCGAGAGGAAGCGGAGCCGGTGATTCAGGTGGACCATATAAAACGCAAATTCGGCGACTTCTACGCGGTCAAGGATGTCGCCTTCGATGTCGGATCGGGCGAAGTCTTCGGATTGCTGGGCGCCAACGGCGCGGGAAAAACCACCACCTTTCGCATGCTCTGCGGGCTGCTGCCGGTCAGCGAGGGCAGCCTGAAGGTGGCCGGGCTCGACCTGAGAAAGGCCGCGGCCAAGGCCAGGGCCCGCATCGGCTACATGTCCCAGAAATTTTCCCTGTACGGCAACCTCAGCGTCATGGAAAACCTGCGGTTTTTCAGCAGCGCCTACGGCCTGCACGGAAAAAGACGTCGAAACCGCATCGAGTGGGCCCTGGAGCAGTTCGATCTGGCGGACCGGGCCGAGGCCGAAAGCGGGGAAATGCCCCTGGGCTACAAACAGCGGCTGGCCCTGGCCTGCGCCCTGATGCACGAGCCGGAAATTCTGTTTCTGGACGAACCCACTTCCGGGGTCGACCCGATGGCCCGCCGGGAGTTCTGGCGCCACATCAACGGACTGGCACGGGCCGGGGTCACCGTTCTGGTCACCACCCATTTCATGGAAGAGGCGGAATACTGCGACCGGCTGGCCATCATGGTGGCCGGCGAAATCCTGGCCCTGGGCGCCCCCCGGGAGATCAAAGACCGGGCCGCCGAAAAGGCCGAGCGGAAAATCGAAGACATCGAAGAGGCCTTCATCGCACTGATCGAATCCCAGGCCGAGGAGGAAGGTGACGAATGAACCGGAAAGCGGCGCCTGAGAAGCGCAAACCATCCACCCGGGGCGGCAGTCTGATGCGGCTGCGCGGACTGGTGCGAAAGGAGTTTCTCCAGATCATGCGGGACCCCAGCAGCATCGCCATCGCCTTTCTGATGCCGGTGTCTCTGCTCCTGCTTTTCGGCTACGGGGTCTCCCTGGATGCCGAGCATGTGCCGGTGGCGATCGTGGTGGAGAGCCCGAGCCGGGACACCGCCAGCTTCACCGGCGCCTTTGAGCGCAGCAAGTATTTCGATCCGGAACATTACGGCGCCATGCGGGCGGCCAAGCAGGCCCTTCGAGACCATCGGGTGGACGGCATCGTGCGGTTGCGCTCGGACTTCGCGCAAAAGCTTCAAAGCGGCGCCACCGCCCCCATCCAGGTGATCCTGAACGGGGTGGACGCCAACACCGCCCGGCTGGTCGCCGGATATGTGGAGGGGGTCTGGACCGGCTGGCTCAGCGACCGGGCCCGGCAGCAGGGCCGAACCCTGGAGATGCCGGTGGAAGTCGACCAGCGGATCTGGTTCAACAGCGAGGTCCGCAGCCGCAATTTTCTGGTTCCGGGGCTGATCGCGGTCATCATGACCCTGATCGGTGCCCTGCTCACCGCCATGGTCATGGCCCGGGAGTGGGAGCGCGGCACCATGGAGGCGCTCATGGTCACCCCGGTGACCATTCGGGAGGTGATCCTGGGCAAGCTCATCCCCTACTTCGTCATGGGCATGGGGGGGCTGGCGCTTTCGGTGGTGATGGCGCTCTACCTGTTCGAGGTGCCCCTGCGCGGCTCCCTCTGGGTGCTTACCGCGGCCTCCGCCCTGTTTCTGCTGGTGGCCCTGGGGATGGGGCTTCTGATCTCCATTACGGCCCGCACCCAGTTCGTGGCCGGCCAGACCGCCATCATCGTCACCTTCCTGCCGGCCTTTCTGCTGTCCGGTTTTCTGTTCGACATTCAGAGCATGCCCGTGGTGGTCCAGGGGATCACCCACGCCATCGCCGCGCGATATTATGTGGCCATTCTCCAGACCGTCTTCCTGGCCGGCGACGTCTTCCCGGTGATCTGGCCCAATGCGCTGGCCCTGCTGGTCATGGCGGCTTTTTTTCTGGGCGTGAGCCGGCTCAAAGCCCGAAAACGACTCGACTGAGGAGGCTGGACCGATGTTTCGCCCTATTCTGGCACTGATGCAAAAAGAATTTCTGGCCCTGATGAAAGACAAAAAGAGCCGGTTCACCATCGTCATTCCGCCTATTGTACAACTCCTGGTCTTCGGATACGCCGCCACCTACGACCTGACCTATGTCCCGCTGGCCGTCTACGATGAAGACCGGAGTGCGGCCTCCCGGGAGCTGATCGCGCGGTTCACCGGTTCGCCCAATTTTCAGGAAGCGGCGCGAATCACCCGTCAGGACCAGATCGCACCGCTGATCGACCGAAAAGAGGTCCTGGTACTGGTGCATATCCACCCCCGGTTCACCCGGAACCTGCTGACCGGCAAGACCGGAAAGATCCAGGTCATCGTGGACGGGCGCAATTCCAACACCGCCATGATCGCCCTCGGCTACGTGCGCGCCATCGTCACCCGGTTCAACCTGGAATGGGTCGAGACCCACGGCGGCCCCACCCCGCCGGCCCGGCTCGAAACCCGGGCCTGGTACAATCCCAACCTGGAGAGCCGGTGGTTCATCGTGCCCGGCATCGTGGGGCTGCTGACCCTGGTGGTGACCATGCTGGTGACCGCCCTCTCGGTGGCCCGGGAGCGGGAACAGGGCACCTTCGATCAGCTCCTGGTCACCCCCATGCGGCCGGTGGAGATTCTTCTGGGCAAGGCCCTGCCCGGGTTCATCATCGGCGCCGGGGAAGCCACGGTGATCATTCTTCTCACTGTGTTCTGGTTCCAGGTGCCCCTTCGGGGCGACCTCCTGCTGCTGTACATCGGCCTCTTCCTGTTTCTGATGTCGGCCATCGGGGTGGGATTGATGATCTCTTCTTTATCGGTCACCCAGCAGCAGGGGCTTTTGGGGGCGTTCATGTTTCTGGTGCCGGCAATCATTCTGTCGGGGTTCACCACCCCCATCGCCAACATGCCGACGGTGGTTCAGAAGATCACCTTGCTCAATCCGCTTCGGTATTTTATGGTGGTGATCCGCGGGGTGTTTCTGGAGGATGCGCCGCTGCATCTCTATCTCCGGCAATTCTGGCCCATGGCGGTCATCGGCATTGTCTGCCTGGCCCTGGCGGGATGGCTGTTCCGCCACCGCATCAACTGAAGCATCGATTTCGGAGGAATCCATATGAGGACATCCGCATTCCGCATCATTCTTTTTTTTGCCCTGCTCCCCGTGTTTTCAGGGACAGCCCTCGCCCGGGTGGTGGAATTGGACCCGGAAGCCCGCCAAATGATTTCACTGCGGGCGGCCATTGCCCGGGGGATCGAGCAAAATTTCAATCTCCGGGTGGATGAACTGGACGTCCCCATCCGTCGGGAAGAGGTCACGGTGGCCGATTCGGCCTTTGATCCGGCACTTCAGGCCTCCCTTTATACCGGAGAGCGGCAGATCCTGAGCGGCGAAGTGCTCTATGAAGACGAATACCGGTACATTCGACAGACCGGGGCGGACGCCGGGATTCGAAAGCGCTGGAAATTCGGCCTTCAAAGCGGGCTCACCTTTCGCACCGTCCGCACCGAAAACAACAGCCTGGCCGATACCCTGGACCCGGATTACCAGAACTTTCTGATCCTCAACCTGACCCAGCCGCTGCTTCGGGATTTCGGGTTCCGGGTCAACACCACTCAGATCCGCATCTCCGAGAATCAGGTCCAGGCCGCCGTCTACAATTATCTGAACCAGGCCCAGCAGCTCGCGGCCCGCATCGAAAACGCCTACTTCACTCTGTCCAATGCCCTGGCGGTGCTGGGCTTTCGCATCGAATCCCGGGAACTGGCCCGGGAGCTGATGGAGGGCAACCGGACGCGGCTCCGCCAGGGAATGATCGCGGTCACCGAAGTGCAGCAGGCAGAAACCGCGGTGGCAGCCCGGGATGAAGAGGTCATCGCGGCCCGGCAGCAGGTGGAGACGGTCACCAACCGGCTCAAAGACCTTCTGGAAATCGACCCGGGTGATCCGCTCTACGACGCGCCGTTGGCGACGGAGCCGATCCCCGGGGTCACCCTCCCCTACCCGGAACGGGAAAAGGCGGTCTCGGTCGCCATCCACCGGCGTCCGGATTTAAAGCGGCTTCATATCGCAGTCGAAAATCAGGATATCCGCCTGGCCTTTTTCCGCAACCGGAAACTGCCCCGCCTGGACCTGGGCGCCACCCTGGGGGTCAACGGACTGGCCGGCGAAGAGCGCCCGGTCACCCTCTTCGGCATCAACGAAACCAGCCCTCTGACCGGGGACTACGAAGACGCCTATTCCAGCATGGTGGAAGACGAAGGATACGAGTGGTCGGTGGACTTGACCTTCTCCTACCCCATGGGCAACCGGGCCGCCGAAGCGCGCTACGCCAAAAGCCGCATGGAAAAGCGGCAGGCGATCTACCGGGTGAAACGCCTGGAAGGCGGCATCATCACGGCGGTGCGAAACTCCCTGGTGACGGTTCAACGAAGCCTGGAGCGGGTCCGAGTGGCGGAACATTTCGAAAACCTGGCCCGAACCACCCTGGACCAGGAAATGACCCGGATGCGGCGGGGCCTTTCCGATACCTTCCGGATCCTCGACTTCCAGGACGATCTCGTCCGGGCCCGCATTCGGAAAGTCAATGCGGTGATCGATTTTCATCAGGGGATGGCCAATCTCTACCGGGCCATGGGGGCCAATCTGGACCGGTACGATATTGTTGCGGAGGTCGATTCGGAGGCTCTGGAAAGGCCGTTGCCGGCGGGGTTTCCTATCGACTGAGCAACATGCCCCAGATGCGGATTCCGTATGGTCCGAAGGATTCCGACCGGTGAAAAATGTTTTCCTCCCGGGATTTTCCTCCGGTTCGGTCGAAAATGACCCGGTGGCTCCCATCATCGAAGTGGTTGATGCCGTCGTCTCGCAGCACGTCGCAGAGATTCCAGAGTTTTTGGACGATGTCGGTATGGTTTATGGGGGGTGGATCGGGTTTCGGTTCGGCTGCGTTAGCGTTCTCTAATCCACCCCTTCAATGTCTTCTTTCAACTGGCGCACTTCCTCAATCGGAATACCCGTCGCCTGAGCGATCTGTTCCTCAGTCAAAACGCCCAACAGCAGCAGATTTTCAGCCGTTTCTTTTTTTCCTTTTTTAATGCCTTTTTCAACACCTTCTTTGATACCTTTTTTGATGCCTTTTTTTATACCTTCTTCGATGCCTTCTTTGATACCCTCTTTGATACCCTCTTTTTTAATGATATCGTAAGCTGCGGATTCCATCATAATATCCCTCCTCCTTGCAATAAGCCGTGCGGGAATTTCCGCAGAAATCAAACCAGAAAAA
>JAABSQ010000011.1 GCA_011390315.1 Desulfobacteraceae bacterium | reverse complement strand
GAGGTGGAGATCTATTACGGCACCCTGAAGTCGGTGGATACCCTGGCATCCGAGGGAATCGTCCATCCGATGAAAATGCTGGAGGCCCACGGCGGCGGTCGCTACCTGTATGCCTGCGATATCACCTGTACCCTGCCCGGGCGGTACGGCTTTACCGCCCGGGTGACGCCGAAGGGGGATGACTGGATCCGGTATTCCCCCGGATTCATCACCTGGTCGTGAATTCCCAGACAAAAATCCGGAGAAAGGATACGCCATGAATAATAAAAGACGAAATCCGCGGATTCTGGTCGTGACCCCCGAAGTGACCTATCTCCCCGATCGCATGGGGGATATCGCCTCCTATCTCACGGCCAAGGCCGGCGGGCTTGCGGATGTCTCCGCAGCTTTGATCAACGCGTTGTTCGAACAGGGGGCGGATGTCCATGTGGCCCTGCCCGATTATCGGTCCATATTCAGCGATCGTCTGGCCCCCTTTTTAAAAAAAGAACAAAAGCTCATTCAGGAATCGATGCCCGAGGAGCGGATACACCTGGTGGAGGACCGGGCCTTTTTCTACCTCAACCAGATCTACACCGGCAGCGGATTGGAAAATACCAAGCTCTCCCTGACCTTTCAGCGGGATGTCATCAATTATATCGTGCCCCGGGTCAGACCGGACCTGATCCACTGCAACGACTGGATGACCGGGTTGATTCCGGCCATGGCCCGGCAGATGGACATCCCCTGTCTGTTCACCATCCACAATATCCATACCGTCAAATGCCCCCTGTCCTACATCGAGGATCGGGGCATCGATGCCGCCGCTTTCTGGCGACACCTGTTTTTCGAGCGCGTTCCATACAGCTATGAAGAGTCCTGGGACAACAACAACCTCGATTTTCTGATGAGCGGGATATTCGCGGCCCATTTCGTCAACACCGTCAGCCCCACCTTTTTGAAGGAGATCATTCAGGGACGGCATGAGTTTGTGGACAACGCCATCCGGTGGGAATTGACGAACAAGTGGAATGCCGGCTGCGCCACCGGAATTCTAAACGCCCCGGACCCCGGCTTTCAGCCCGCCTCGGACCCGCATTTGGTAAAGACCTACACCCGGGAAGATGTGGCTGCCGGAAAGAAAGCCAATAAACGCCATCTTCAAGAAACCCTGGGACTGATTCAGGATGAATCCGCCCCGCTCTTTTTCTGGCCGTCTCGGCTGGATCCGGTTCAGAAAGGATGTCAGCTTCTGGCCGATATCCTCTATCAGGTGGTGTCGGATTTTTGGAACCGTCGCCTTCAACTCGTTTTTGTCGCCAACGGGCCGTTTCAGGATGTCTTCAGGAACATCGCCCGATTTCACAAATTCGAAGATCGGGTCGCCATCTGCAACTTCGAAGAACGGTTTGAGCACCTGGCATACGGCGCATCCGATTTCGTTCTCATGCCTTCCCGGTTCGAACCCTGCGGTCTACCTCAGATGATCGCCCCCATTTACGGCGCCCTGCCGGTGGCCCATGATACCGGCGGGATTCATGACAGCGTCACCCATATGAATGTGGACCGGCATGTCGGAAACGGCTTCCTTTTCGAAACCTATGATGCCAATGGCCTGTACTGGGCCATTTCGGAAGCGATGCGGTTTTACAGCCTTCCGGAGGAGATCAGAACGGCCGAAATCCGGCGGGCCATGGACCAGGCCGCCGCCGATTTCACCCACAGCGTCACCGCCCAGCAGTATATTCAGCTCTATGAAAAGATGCTGGAACGTCCCTTGATCACCATGTTCGAAACCCCTTCTGTTGAACAAGGGGTTTCAAGATGATGGACCACGACCCGATAGCCTCCCGTATGCTGAACCGGGACCCGCACCTCCGCTCCTACGCCCATATCATGGGCCGGCGTTTGTCCAAAATTCAAGACACCGAACATCGCCTCACCGCCGGCCGAACCGATCTGGCTGATTTCTCCGCCGGGCATGAATTCTTCGGACTTCACCATCGAAACGGCGGATGGGTGTTTCGGGAGTGGGCCCCCCATGCCGAGCGCATCTATATCATCGGCGATTTTTCAGACTGGAAAGAAGACCAACAGTTTGCTTTACAGCGAATCGATGCGGCCGAAGGGATCTGGGAAATTCAGCTTCCCGAGGAAACCTTTCACCACGACGACCTGTATCGACTGCGGATACACTGGCCCGGCGGGTCCGGCGACCGCATCCCGTCCTTTGCCCGCCGGGTGGTTCAGGATCGACAAACCGGGATATTCAACGCTCAGATCTGGCGACCTGAAACGCCGTATGAGTGGCGGCATTCGATTCCATCGGTAAAACCGCCCGAGTTCCTGCACATCTATGAAGCCCATGTGGGCATGGCCCAGGAAGAACCCGAGGTGGGGACTTACCCGGAGTTTACCGAAAAGGTGCTTCCCCGAATTGTTCGGGCCGGGTACGATACCATTCAGTTGATGGCGATTCAGGAACACCCTTATTACGGTTCTTTCGGTTATCAGGTATCCAGTTTCTTCGCCGCATCCTCCCGTTTCGGCACCCCCGATGAACTCAAGGCGCTGGTGGATGCCGCCCACGGCGCCGGGCTGCGGGTCATCATGGACCTGGTTCACTCCCATGCGGTCAACAATGAGGTGGAGGGGCTGAGTCGATTTGACGGCACCACCTATCAGTTTTTCCACGGGGGACCCCGAGGCCGTCATTCGGCCTGGAACTCCCGGTGCTTCGACTACGGAAAACACCAGGTGCTCCATTTTCTTCTTTCCAACTGCCGTTTCTGGCTGGATGAATATCGATTCGACGGGTTCCGGTTCGACGGCATCACCAGCATGCTCTACCTCGACCACGGACTGGGCAAGGCGTTTACCTCTTACGGCGATTACTTCAACGACAACGTGGACGAGGAAGCCCTGACCTATCTGGCCCTGGCCAATAAAATGATCCATTCGGTCCGGCCCGATGCGGTAACCATCGCCGAAGACATGAGCGGCATGCCCGGCCTGGCGGCCCCGATACAGGACGGCGGATACGGCTTCGACTTCCGCTTCGCCATGGGGGTGCCCGACCTCTGGATCAAGATGATCAAAGAGGTTCCGGATGAGCAGTGGCCGGTCGGACATCTCTGGTACGAACTCAACAACCGGCGGCCCGAAGAGAAAACCATCAGCTATGCCGAGTCCCACGACCAGGCCCTGGTAGGGGATCAGACCCTGATTTTCCGGCTCATCGGCCCCGACATGTACGACCACATGCATGCCGGGGACGACCATCTTCGGGTCAATCGCGGAATCGCCCTGCACAAGATGATTCGGCTGATGACTCTGGCCACCGCCGGAAACGGATACCTCAATTTCATGGGAAACGAATTCGGCCATCCCGAATGGATCGATTTTCCTCGTGAAGGTAACGACTGGTCCCATTACTATGCGCGACGGCAATGGAGTTTGGTGGACAACCAAGATCTGAAGTATCATTTCCTGGCCGATTTCGACCGGGAAATGATCGGTCTGGCTCGGCGATATCGGCTGCTGGCTGCACCGGAAGTTTATCTGTTGAGAGAGCATACCGACGACAAGGTCCTGGCATTCCAGCGCGCCGGCCTTCTCTTCGTATTTAATTTTCACCCCTTTCATTCCCATCAGGATTACCGGTTCTGGGCCCCCGAGGGGGAATACCGGGTCATTCTCGACACCGATTCCCCGGTCTACGGCGGTCATGGACGCCTTCAGCCTGAAGAACGCCATTTCACCTTTTCCCCGCCACCGGACCACAGCTACCCGGTACTCAGCCTCTATCTGCCGAGCCGCTCCGCCATCGTTATGGAACGGGTTTCCGCCCCGTGATCCGATCCCTCCGACGAATGTAAACTGTAATTTTCATTGCAATTGCTTCCTCAAGCTATTATATTGAAGGTATCATTTTAGCAGTTGAAACGTTTCCCGTACCCATTTTTTTTCATCTCAGCGTTCACCTTTTTTTGATACATACCCCATTATTTTAAAGGGACAAGTGGCATATTTGCCTCCTTTGTCCCGTAAAAGGTTGAATACTTGGGCGGGGCTTTATATCAGTGCGAACCAATCTCAGGAGGAAAAATGGCAAATTTTGGAACCGGCACCCTCCATGATCATTTAAACGCGGTCAAGTCGGACGATCGCGTCTTTGAAAATGCCTTTCAGGGCGTAGCCAGAATGATCCTGGGCAGCGACATCGAAAAAGTGGTGGTCAACGGAAGAACCACCTATGACTTCCGAATTTTCCGTACCGGCAAAAAGCATGTCATCGGCATGTATGACGAAATCAACAGCTTTGTCTCCTACGTCAAGGATGCCGCCGAGGGCGGATCTTCCCAGGAGATGGCCTATGTGCTGGTGGGAGAACCCGGCAACGGCAAGACCTTCTTCGTGGAATTCCTCTGCACTCAGTACCGCAATTTTCTCTCCCAACCCCGAAATCGAAAATACACCTTTCGATTCAAAGACATGGACCAGTTGGGAAGCTACGGCCGAATCAAAACCATCGAATCCCAAACCTATGAAGACCCGATGATCCTGGCCATGAACCTGTTCGACGATCTGAACGAAAGCCGGGAATACCTGGCCGGCCAGATCGGGTTTTCCGACAGCGAAATCGACACCCTGTATGAGAATTACCGCCCCCTGGGCGCATGCAGCGGATACATCTGGAACGACATCCGGAACCATTGCGAAGGGAATTTGGAAGAGATGCTTCGAAGGGTCGATATCATTCCGGTTCCCCTGGTGGAAAGCCTGGGCACGATTACCGGCAAGTATCCGGCCAAGGATAAGATCACCTCATCCGCCGTCGACCTTCTCGGGGAGGAATCGATTCAGCGCCTGCTTCATATCACCGACACCAACAACCCCTACCGATTCGATCTGAGACGGGGCGCCCTGGCCCGGGTGGCCGGCGGCGGCATCCATTTCAGCGACGAGATCTATAAAAACAAAAAAGACCTGGTCCAGGTCTATCTGGGAGTGATTCAAAACCGGAACATCGAAATGGACGGGTTCAAATGGCCCATCGATTCCCTGATCATCGCCACCAGCAACAATTCCGAATTCAACCGGTTCCTGGCGGAAAAGGAAGAAGCCCCCATTGTGGACCGGTGCCGAATCTGTTATGTTTCTCACAACACCAATTATAAACTCCAATGGCAACTCACCGGCTACGCCATCGGCAGTGAAGCCCGAACCACCATAAACGGCCAGAATCTTCACCAGGACCCCAATCTCAATCACGCCACCTCGGTGGCGGTGGTGCTCTCTCGGCTGGCCCGTTCCGAAAAATTGACGCCGATTGAAATGATGAAGCTCTCCGCCGGGGAGGTGGCGGGTGAAAAGAGCATCAAGTCTCTGGCGGAGGTGATCGACACCCTCAACCAGCAGACCGATATCGTCAAGCGGTTCGGACAAAAGGGGCTGGGGCAGCGAAACCTGGGCCGGGCCATTCAGCTTCTGATCGAAAGCTCCGAAACCAATGAGGGCGAGTGCATGTTCGCCTATGACATCTTCAAGGCTCTGGATCGGATCATCCTCGACTATGTCCCCGACGGCAATGACCGGGCCAAGTACCTGGCCGATCTCAAGATCGCCAAAGGGCTCTACCGCGAACGGGTCATGACCGAAATGTTCAACGCCTATATGGACGAACCGCTGGCCATCCGCAAGGATGTCATGAATTACGTCAACATGATCATCGGCATCGATGCGGAAAACCTGGGCCCCGACCGGATGTGGAAGTACAAAGACCCCCAAACCGGGGAACTCAAAGCATTGAAGGTGGATGAGCGCTATATTCGAAGCGTGGAAGAGCGACTGGGGCTCAAGACCGAAGAGCAGCGGGAGAGCTTTCGCACCTCTATTCGAAAGATCTACGGCCAGAAGATTTCGGTGGACCCCAACTATGACTTCATGGACAACCTCGAACTGGTCAAGGCGGTCACCGATGTGCGGCTCAAATCCGACATCGCCGGCGCCGGAAGCCTTATCGGCGCGCTGGCCAACCGCACCAATGAAGAAAATCAGAAGCTTTACGACCGCATGGTCGATACCATGCTCAATAAACTGGGATATTGCAAAACCTGCGCCCAGAAAACCATTGAATATTTCTGCACCCAGGAGGATGAGCAATAATTTCCGCCCATTCCGCCTATGGATATGGAGATAAGAACGGGGGACGATATGGACCCGAAACGCAAACAATATTTCCAAGAAATCAAGGCCCGGGGTCTTTCCGAAGAACGGGAAGAACGGATTCGACGCGAACTGATCGACACCCGCGCCCATGAACCGGAGCCGGTTCCCCCGGCCACCGGTTCAGAATTTCACCCGGGGCCGACCAGCTTCTATGAATATGCCGACCTCTTGTTTCTTCAGGCTATGGGATATCCGTCCGTCAGCCCGACCGTTTGCCTCGGCTCTCTGGATGAACTCCTGGAACGGGACAAACTTCGGGAAAAAGACGGGTTGCCCCGAAAAATTCGGGTGGGCCGTTTGATCAAGCCGGGTCAGGGCGGAAAAGACAAGATCGTGGTGGTACCCACCACGGTGGAGGAAAAATTCATCCACGACGCGGTTCGGCCCAATGAAGAGGAGGAAAGCGCCGGCGGGTCGGGCGACGGCGAAGAAGGCGAAGTCATCGGCGAACAGCCGGTGCGCCAGCCCGGCGGCGCCGGAGCCGGACCGGGCGAGGGCCAGGGCGGTCCCCATGAAATGGAATCGAGCGCCTACGACCTGGGCAAAGTCCTCACCGAAAAATTCGAACTGCCCAACCTCCAGGACAAAGGCAAAAAACGGTCCCTGACCCGGTATACCTATGACATGACCGACCGGAACCAGGGGTTCGGGCAATTCCTGGATAAAAAAGCCACTCTCCGAAAGATCGTGGACACCAATATTCATCTCGGCCGAATACCGGACGTGGACGATATCGATCCCACCGGTTTCCTCATCAGCCCGGGGGACCGCATCTACCGTATTTTGTCCAAGGAAAAGGATTACGAATCCCAGGCCATGGTCTTTTTCCTACGAGACTATTCCGGGTCCATGATGGGCAAGCCCACCGATCTGGTGGTGGCCCAACACGTCATGATCTACAGCTGGCTGCTCTACCAGTACGACAAACAGGTCGAATCGCGGTTCATCCTTCACGACACCGAAGCCAATGAGGTGAAAGATTTTTATACCTACTACAACTCCAAGGTGGCCGGCGGCACCAAAGTAGCCTCCGCCTATAAACTGGTCAACGAAATCGTGGAAAAAGAGAGCTTGGCCCGGGATTACAACATCTATGTCTTTCACGGCACCGACGGTGACGACTGGGATTCCGAAGGCAAGGAAGCCCTGCCGGAGCTGGAGACCATGATGGGATACGCCAACCGCATCGGCATCACCATCGCCGAACACGGGTTCGGACAGACCCGAAGCGAGGTAGAGCGGTATCTGCTCAGATCCGGTCTGCTGGCGGACAAACCCGAACTGGTCCGCATGGATATCATGCAGCAGGATGCCGATGAAAGCCGATTGATCGAGGGGATCAAGACCCTGATCTCATAGAATGGATCCCCCCCAATCTGAGGAATTCGATACTTTTATGGAATTGATTGATCAACATGCCAAGAAAATCATGGAGGGCTGCAAGCGACGGGCCCGGGACGCCGGGCTGCGTTTTCAGGAAGAAACCCTCGAATACATCGTGACCAACCGGGACCTGATAGAACTCTCCCCCAAGGTCATGATCCCCACCCTCTATGATTACTGGGTTCATGAGGTGGAGGTGCTCAAGGGCAAGGGCAAGTATGAACTCTACCCCGGCAACCCCTATGAAACCGTCATCAACACCCGCCCGCCCATCTCTTTTTACAACGACAACAACCCGGACTGGCTGAATGTCATGATTTTCTATCACGTCATCGGCCATATCGATTTTTTTCAGAACAACCTCTATTTCCGCCACACCTGGGATTATGATTTTACCGGCCAGGCATTGTCGGACAAACGGCTGATCTCCAAATACCGCTCCGAAAAAGGCCGCCAGCTGGACTATATCATTGAATTCGGCCGTGCCATCGATAACCTGGTCGGGTATCACAACACCCTTTCGCAGCTGAATCAGCCCACCTCCCATACCGGGTCCAAACGCCTCGATTTTTATTTCGACGTCTTCCTTCAGACCCACAAAAAGGTGAGGATCAACGACTACGTCAAAGAGATCGAACGATACAACCAGAATATTCGGGAATACGGAGAACTGGGCGAAAAAACATTTTTTTCGGAAGTCGACCAAAAATATCCGGAGTTCAATGCCATTTTTCAGAAAAGCTTGGAAAAAAAGCCTGAAACCCGAATGGATCTGATCCAGTTCATCATGGCCCATTCCGAATTTCTGAACAAGGAAGAGAACAAATGGATGAAGACGGTCCTGGAAGTGATCCGCAATACCTCGATTTTTTTCCAGCCCCAGATCCGCACCAAAATCATGAATGAAGGATGGGCCAGCTACTGGCATGAAACCCTGTTCATGCAGGACGACCGCATTCAGGGTCATGAAGTCGATTTCGCCCGGGTCAACGCCAATGTCACCTCCATGCCCCGGGTGGGCATGAACCCGTATGCCCTGGGCATGCGTCTGTTCTATTATATTGAGGAGATGGCCGACAAAGGAAAATATTCCATTGAATTTAAAAGGCTTCTGAATGCTAATGAGCGAAAGGAGTACGACCGGAAGACCCATAACGGCCGGGATTTTATCTTCAAGATTCGGGAAAATTTCAATGATTTTCTGTTTATCAACACCTTCGTGGATCAGGATTTCGTGACCGGTTACAACCTCTTCGTCGCCGGAAAGCGGCTGAATCGCTCAAAGATGGTCTGGGAATATTTCGTCCAGTCCCGAAAAGCCGAGGATTACCGAGACATGGTCATCGACTCCCTCTACCATCCCCCGCACATCGAGGTGGATCATAAAAAGACGGTGGACCAAACTCTTTACCTCAACCATCGGTTTGAAGGCAAACCCCTGGTCAAAGATTTTATTCCCAATACCATGTTCGGGATCGAATACCTCTGGGGCGGACCGGTCAAGCTCGAAACCAGCGAAGTGGCCCCGACCGCTTCCCTGCATGGGGCCTACGCGGTCGGAGGTCCCGGCCCTCAGGACCCTCCCGAAGAACCCGAAATCCAATGGCAGCGGGTCCTCTATACCCTGGAGAACCGCAAGTTATCCAAACGTATTCTGTATGCCGTGGAAAACCAACCCTAATCCAGGAATCCGACAAATTTAGATATGGCGAATAATATTATCAAAGCGATGGACAACCTCAATCGGTCCATGAATGATCGAAACCAGAATCAGCTCATCCCGTTCGAGGACTTCCTCAAGATCATCACTGAAAGACCACACCTATATATCCGGAATATTTTTCAAATGTTTCATGATATGGTCCGATATTATGTGGAGGAAGGGGTCGACGAATACCCGGATGACCCCGAATCGGTCCAATTCGTTCACTACGATTGCAACCGTCTGTTTGTGGAAGATTCGGATCATCCCTTTTTCGCCGACCGGCTCTTTGCCAACCGCCTGATCAACCATACCGAATCCCTCAAGCGCGGGGCGCAGCAGAACAAAATCTATATTTTCGACGGTCCGCCGGGCTCCGGGAAAAGCACTTTTCTGAATAATCTCCTGAAAAAATTCGAAAGCTATGCCGGCATCGAAGAGGGGATGCGGTTTGAAACCGTCTGGCGACTCAAGCGCAACCGTCTGGGAAATTTCATAAACTCGGATACGAATCCCCTGTTCGAAAAATTGTCGCACCTCCTGACCAATCCGGGTTCCGAAAACAGCGGAACATTCTTGAAAGAGGAGCATCCCGATAAAGAAAAGGACTATCTTCTCGAAGAACAGCTGTCTCCCTATATCGGAGAGGATTACGTGGATATCCCCTGCCCCAGCCATGAGTATCCGCTGCTGATCATTCCCAAGCGGTACCGCCGGCAGCTCCTCGACGATATGTTCGAGAACGACGAATTCAAATGGAAGCTTTTCACCGACAAGGCCTATGAGTGGGTCTTTCGGGACAAGCCCTGCACCATCTGCAGTTCCCTCTATCAGGCGCTGTTGAACAAGCTCGACAGCCCTCAGGAGGTATTCAAGATGGTCTACGTCCGGCCCTATCATTTCAACCGGCGTCTGGGCGAAGGCATCAGCGTTTTCAACCCGGGGGACAAACCGATGCGGGAGACGGTGTTGACCAACCCCATGCTCCAGCGGCGCATCAATGAACTGCTTCAGGACAGCAATCAGGTCAAGTATCTGTTTTCCCGCTATGCCAAAACCAACAACGGCATTTACGCCCTGATGGATATCAAATCCCACAATGTGGACCGCCTGATCGAGCTGCACAACATCATCAGCGAAGGGGTCCACAAGGTGGAGGATATCGAAGAGAATGTCAATTCCCTCTTTTTCGCCCTGATGAACCCCGAAGACAAAAAGAACATTCACGGGCTGCAATCTTTTTCCGACCGGATCGAATATATCCAGATCCTGTATGTTCTGGATCTCAACACCGAAGTGGAGATCTATCGAAATATCTTCGGAAAGCACATCGACAGCAGTTTTCTGCCCAGAGTGCTCCACAATTTCGCCCGGGTGATCCTCTCTTCACGGCTCAACAAACGGTCCGACGGCCTTCTGGAATGGATCGGCGATCCCCACAAGTATCGTCTTTACTGCGATGAAAACCTTCAGCTTCTGAAAATGGAAATCTATACCGGGCACATCCCCAACTGGCTCTCGGATGAGGATCGTAAAAATTTTACGGCCAGGGTGCGGCGGAAGGTCCTCGGAGAAGCGGAAACCGAAGGCAAAAAGGGGTTTTCAGGACGGGATTCCATCAAAATCTTCAATGACTTCTACTCCACCTACGCCCGGGAGGACAAACTCATCAATATGTCCACCGTGTGCAATTTCTTCACCAAAATCCGCCCGGATTTGAATGAATTCATTCCCGAGGGATTTCTGGAATCCCTGCTTCGCATGTACGACTACACCATCCTTCAGGAAGTGAAAGAATCGCTGTACAACTATAACGAACGGCAAATCTCCCGGGATATTCAAAATTACCTGTTCGCCATCAATTTCGATATCGGCTCAACCGAAACCTGCCGCTACACGGGGGAACGCATCGAGGTTACCGAGGATTTTCTGTGGGGAATCGAGAGCCGCCTGCTGGGGGCCACCGCCGGAACCGAACGGCGCCTCGATTTCCGGCAGGATACCCAGAAAGAATACACCCGAACCCTGACTCAGGAGGTGCTTCTGGAAGATCTGCCCCTCACCGAAACCGAACTGTTTAACAACCTCCATGAACGGTACGTGTACAACCTGAAAGAAAAGGTTTTGGAACCTTTTCTGGAGAATGCCAACTTCCGCCAGGCCATCAAGGATTTCGGCGCCTCCGATTTCAAGACCTTTGACCGGCGCATCCGTGAAGACGTTACCTTTCTGATCACCAATCTCTGCAATAAACGCGGGTATACCGAACAGGGGGCCAAAGAGGTCTGCATGTACGTCATCGACAATGATTTGACCAAAAAATTCGACCGCCCCCGTCGCAAACCGTTGCCCAAGGCTTTTTATTAATCGATATTCCAGTCCGCCGGCAGAATGAAAATGCCGGCGGGCCTCTTCCTCCACCAAGCACCCTGAAGGATTAATCTGAAAGGTGAAACGGATGACCGAATTCCTTCTGGCCCCGCAAAACTATCCTTTCTCCGTCACCCTCGGACTGATGATCGCCATCGGCCTGATGGAATTGATCACCACTTTTTCCGGTTTTGCCGCCTCGGGTCTTCTCGACTCATTTCTCCCCGACCTGGATATGGACGGTGCTTCCGGTTTCGACCTGGATGAAGCGGGGTCGGCCGGGGCCTTGTCTCGATGGATGGGCTGGCTTCATTTCGGC
>JAABSQ010000010.1 GCA_011390315.1 Desulfobacteraceae bacterium | reverse complement strand
TTCATCCTGTTTCTGCTGGGTTTCGGGTCCATCGGATTGATGATCCAAGCTTTCAGCCTCAACACCTTCGGAAGCCTGCTTCCGGGCGGCATCGCTTCCCTGCCGGCCCTGGTCGGCGCCTTGGTGTTCGTCCGCTGGACCGGAAAAGCCGCGGCCCGCCTTTTGCCCGGAGATGAAACCGAAGCGGTATCCGAAAACAGCTTTGCCGGACGGGTGGCGGTCATCACCCTGGGGACGGCCCGCAAGGGACATCCGGCCCAGGCCAAGGTCCGGGATGCCTTCGGCAATACCCATTATCTGATGGTGGAACCGGATGATCCGCACCATGTCTTTGAAACCGGTGACGAAGTGCTGCTGGTGATGAACACCGGCGCGGTGTTTTGCGCCATGCCC
>JAABSQ010000009.1 GCA_011390315.1 Desulfobacteraceae bacterium | reverse complement strand
CTCCAGCCCGGCCCACTCGGGGACCACGCTCTTGATGATCTCGATGCTGGCGAGAAGGTTCTGATCGTCCGGCATGTGGGAGGCGTCGATGGCGATGGAGGTGATCCCGGCATCGAACAGCGACGGAATTTCCGCCTTGGCCGGTTCGATATCCGCCTCTTTTTTGATTCCGAAATGATCGGCATGGACCGCCACCGGAATCGTGATGCCCAGCTCGTTGCAGACGGCGTCCACCTGGCGGGCGATGTTCCAGAGGTTGACCGCGCAGTAAGCGTTGACCCCGCCCTCGGACCGGGCGATTTCCACGATAAGGGCGGCATTGGCTCGCTGGGCCGCTTTCAGCGCGCCTCGAATGACGAACTGGTTTCGGCCGTTTGCCGCCATGCAGATGGCATTGCCTTTTTCGAGCATGGCCAGGTCGATATATTTTCCGCTGACCAGAAGCGCCCTGGAATTGGGGAAGAGTTTGACAACATTCGGTGTGCGGCCGACCTGCAAGGCTTTTTCAAAATCTGACATGGGCAACCTCCTTTTCCGTTTCGCGGATAAGAATTCCGTTGGGTTCCGGTGCGCCGGTTTCTTTTTAGCAATTCTGCATTACCATATAGGGTATGACGGGTGATTTCAAGGAGAGTTTACGGTGGATACGGGTTTTTTTCCGAATAAAAATCATAAAACGGAGGTGCATGGATGACGGATAAAATTGCAGAATTATTGGGAGATGAGGCGGAGAATTTGTTGAACCATGAATGCCGGACGATCGCAAAGGAGATGCTCTACCTGCCGGGTCCCGATTTCGTGGATCGGGTGGTTTCCCAGAGCGACCGAACGGTGCCGGTGCTGCGGTCCATTCAGGCCCTGTTCGATCACGGCCGCCTGGCCGGCACCGGGTATGTTTCGATTTTGCCGGTGGATCAGGGGATCGAGCATTCCGCCGGGGCCTCTTTCGCGCCCAATCCGATCTATTTCGACCCCGAAAACATCATCAAACTGGCCATCGAGGGCGGCTGCAACGGGGTGGCCTCCACCCTGGGAGTGCTGGGTTCGGTGGCCCGAAAATATGCCCACAAGATCCCCTTCATTCTGAAGATGAACCATAATGAATTGCTGAGCTATCCCAATTCCTATGACCAGATCCTGTTCGCCGACGTGGCTCAGGCATTTGAACTGGGGGCGGTGGCGGTGGGGGCCACGATTTATTACGGTTCCGAGGAGAGCAACCGTCAGATTCAGGAGATTACGGAGGTCTTTCGGTATGCACACAGCCTGGGAATGGCCACCATTTTGTGGGCCTATCTGCGGAATTCCGCGTTCAAGGCGGATAAGGACTATGCGGTTTCCGCCGACCTGACCGGCCAGGCCAACCACCTGGCGGCCACCATCGAGGCGGATATCGTCAAGCAGAAGCAGGCGGTCAACAACGGCGGCTACAATGCCGTGGATGTCGGCAAGACCCACCCCAAGGTCTATGAGGACCTGACCAGCGATCATCCCATCGATCTGACCCGCTATCAGGTAGCCAACTGCTACATGGGGCGGGCCGGGCTGATCAATTCCGGCGGATCGTTTGCCGGGGAGAACGACCTGGCCCAGGCGGTGCGGACCGCGGTAATCAACAAGCGGGCCGGGGGCATGGGGTTGATCTCCGGTCGAAAGGCGTTTCAGAGGCCCATGAAGGAAGGGGCGGGGCTCCTCAACGCCATTCAGGACGTCTATTTAGACGAGCGGATCACCGTCGCCTGATCCCTCCCCGATCTCCTGAGACCTGAGATCGGTGAGGATGTCGATGATCCGGGCCCGGAAGCTTTCCGGGGCCCGGATCTCTCCCCATCCCTTTTGGGATTGAAACAGGCCGTCATAGGCGGTGTCGTGGTAGGAGCGGATCAGATGCGGTATCGATTCATCTTCCAGGGCGGGGCCGACCAGTTGGGCCTCGAAGGGATCTTCCAGGACGGCGATTTTGACAAACTCCGCGGTTTCATGGTCCTGATTCGTCGGGTTTTCGGGTGTTTCGCTCATAGTTTTATTTCTCCTCGTAATCGACCTGCATTAAAAAAAGGCCGTGGGGCGGCGCGGTGGCGCCGGCCCGCCCCCGGTCTCCGGAAGCCAGGATTTTTTGGAACTCCAAAGCAGTGGTTTTCCCGGACCCCACATCCACCAGGGTGCCCACGATATTCCGGACCATATAGCGCAGAAAACCGTCGGCGCACACCTGAAAGGTCACCGATCCTTCCGGGCCCCGAACGATTTCCGATTGGAAAATCCGGCGCCGGGTGTGGGCGCGCGGGCTTCCGGCCCCCTCGAAGGCCTTGAAATCGTGTTCCCCTGAAAGACAACCGGCCGCTTCCGCCATGGCCGCCAGGTCCAAGGGGCGGCGGATATGCCAGACATAGAGCCGTTCAAGGGCCGAGGGCAGGGGCCGGTTGCGGATGCGGTAATGATAGGTTTTTCTGAGGACATCGAATCGGGCGTGAAACGCCGGGTCCACCTCCCGGCAGTCTCGAATCACGATGTCCGCATCCAGGAGACTGTTGAGCCCTTTCTGGAAAACATCCGGAGAAAGCCGGGTTTCGCATGTAAAATGGGCGGTCTGTCCATATGCATGTACCCCCGCATCCGTTCGTCCGGAGCCGTGCAGGGTTATTTTCCGGGCGGTCATGGTCTCCAAAGCCCGTTCGATCTCCCCCTGCAGGGTGCGGTCTCCCTTTTGCCGCTGCCATCCGTGATACCGGGCGCCGTCGTATTCGATGGTGAGTTTGAAGTTTCGAATCATAAACAGGGCCTTACATCACCAGCGCCACCGATAGTGAAATGAAGGAGAGCAGGGTCGAGAGCACGATGGCCGAGGAGGCCAGCTCCGTGTTGCTGTTCAATTGAGACGAAAGTACATAAATGGCGGTGGATGTCGGAAGACAAAAGAAGATCATGCCGACCTTGAAGGGGATTCCGGTGACATGAAACAGTTTTAAAAAGCCGCAGCCCACCAGCGGGAAGAGCAACAGCTTGAAAACCGCCGCCGTCAGCGAGAGGTTCATATATCCCTTCAGATTGGTAAAGGTCAACACCCCGCCGATGGAGAGCAGGGCCAGGGGCAGGGTCACCGAGGTGGTGAGCCGAAGGGTGTTGTCGATGAAGCGGGGAAAGGTGTTGATCAGGCGCGCATAGACAATCCCCGAGAGACAGGCGATGATCAGGGGGTTGGAAATCAGCGCCTTTATGGTGAGGCGGCTTCGTTCCCTGAGGGTAAATCGCTTGCCGGAAAACCAGATGAGGGTGGAAACGGCCAGGACATTGATCAGCGGAATGGCGAACCCGACCATGATGCCGAACTGCCGGGCCCCTTCTTCCCCCACCGCATTGATGATGATGGCCATGCCGATGTAGGTATTGAAACGGTAGCAGCTTTGAGAAAATGAGCCGGCTTCATAATCGGCCACGGCGAACCGGATATATAGGGTGCTCAGAAGATAGATCACCATGACCGCACTGAGGGAGGCCAGGCAGAAATTCCAGTCGATGCCGCCGTCGGATTCGGCGCCGCCGATCTTCCAGAAGAGCATGGCCGGAAAGAAGATGAAGTAGACCAGCCGGTCGGAGGTCTTGAGGAAACGGTCGTTGGTCAGGTTGAAATGCTTGAGGCACCTGCCCAGGATGATGAGGGCGAATACCGGGAACAGCCCGTTGAGCACCATCATCATGGCGGACTATAGCCTGTCGCACCGCACATCGGCCAGTTCCTCCTCCAGCTCATCATCCATGGCGTCTTTGAAGCGATCCAGTGGAAATCGGGCGTTGCAGGACCTGCAACGGAGATCGGTCCGCCGTCAGGATCGAAGGACCCTGAGACGCCCGCCGCAGTCGGGGCATCGCCTGTGGTTGTCTCTGCCGAAATGGAACGGATTCAAAGCCATGGTTCTCCCTTGAGGATTGGCTCGTAATTCAATTCAAAGAAAAAGGCCGTCCATCGGTTTAAACCCTCGGGGTTCTCGAATCCTTCGAGGATTTTCCTGAGATCGGCCGCCGAACCGATTGACAAGGTCTCGGTATTCTGTCAAATGAGTCCCCAAAGGGGATGATCGGAAAAATGCCCATCGTTCATATATATTTATTATATCGCCCTCGCGGATATATGTCAAAAGATATACGGGAAACATTCATATGAAACCAATCACGTGCAAGGGGTTCAAGGCCGCAGGCATCGCCTCGGGGCTGAAAAAAAACGGGGCCAAAGACCTGGGGTTGATCTACTCGGAAACCCCGGCGAACGCGGCCGGCGTATTCACTCGAAACCTGGTGCGGGCCGCCCCGGTCTTGCTGGACCAGGAACGGCTCAAGGGCGGAAAATGCCAGGCGGTGATCGCCAACAGCGGCAACGCCAATTGCTGTACCGGAGAAAAGGGCATGACCGACGCCGTGGCCATGGCCCGGGCCGCGGGGGCCGCATTGGATGCCCCCGAAGAACTGGTCTGCGTCGCCTCCACCGGTGTGATCGGCCAGCCATTGAACATCCGGAAAGTGGAATCGGCGGCGCCGGACCTGGTGAAGGCCCTCAGGGAAGACGGATTCCAGGATTTCGCCGAAGCCATTCTGACCACCGATCTGAGCCCCAAAACAGCCGCCGGCCACGGGGAAATCGACGGAAAACCCTATGCCGTCATCGGGGTGGCCAAAGGCTCCGGCATGATCCGGCCCGATATGGCCACCATGCTCTGTTTTATCTGCACCGATATCAAGGCCGAAACCAATGTGCTTCAGAAAACCCTCACCCTGGGGGCCAATCGTTCCTTCAACCGGATCACCGTTGACGGGGACACCAGCACCAACGACATGATCCTGATCATGGCCAACGGGGCATCCGAAGCCGAGATCGACAGCACCTCCGACCAGGTGGGATTTCAGGCGGTGCTGGATGATGTCCTCCTTCAGCTGGCCAAGATGGTGGTCAAAGACGGAGAGGGCGCCACCAAGCTGGTGGAGATTCAGGTCAAGGGCGCCAAATCCCCCAAGGATGCCCGGGCCGTGGCTGATACCGTAGCCCATTCCAACCTGGTCAAGACCGCCCTGTTCGGAGAGGATGCCAACTGGGGACGGATCATCGCCGCGGTGGGCCGGGCCGGGGCGGTCATGGATCCCCAAAAGATCGACATCTTCTTCAATGAGGTCCGAATGGTCGAAAACGGCCTGACCTCCGGGCATGCGGCCGAGTTGGACGCCACCCGGGTCATGAAGACCCCGGAGTATACCATCCTGATCGATCTTAAAATGGGAGAAGGAAAGGCCTCGGTCTTCACCTGTGATTTTTCCGTGGATTACGTCAAGATCAATGCCGATTACCGAAGCTGAGAGAATGGAATAATGGGAGAGCCGGTCCGTCTGCAGAAGTTTCTTTCCGCCGCCGGGGTCTGTTCCCGGCGGAAGGGGGAGACATTGATCCAGGCCGGCCGGGTCCGGGTCAACGGAGAAGTGGTGACCGAACTCGGGGTCAAGGTCGACCCGGAATCGGACCGGGTGGCGGTGGACGGAAAACCGGTCGCGCCCGAGGAACGGCCCGTCTATATCGCCCTCAACAAACCCGGGGGGTTCGTCACCTCCTGCGACCAGCCGGGGGAAAAGGTGGTGGTGGATCTGGTGAAGATTCCCCAGCGGATTTATCCGGTGGGCCGGCTGGATAAGGATTCCACCGGCCTGATTCTTCTGACCAATGACGGGGAACTCCACAACCGCCTGCTCCACCCCTCTTTCGATCATGAAAAGGAGTATGTGGTCACCCTGGGCCGCCCGCTGCCGGACGGGGCCCTTCAAAAGATGGCCGAGGGGCTGCCGCTGATGGGCGCCACCACCCGTCCGGCCCGGATCAAACGGCTTTCGGACCGCCGGTTCCGGATTGTGCTGATGGAGGGGAAAAACCGCCAGATTCGGCGGATGGTCCGCAAGGTCGGGGGCCATGTCGCCGCCCTTCAGCGGGTCCGGGTGGCCAATATCCGGTTGGGAAATCTGGCCCCCGGTTCCTGGCGGTACCTGCGGGAGACGGAAAAACAGCACCTGCTCAAAGGTGTTTCAGGATCCTGAATCACCGCCGTTTTTCCGGAGCAGGGGGCGCCGGTGACGACATGCCATCGGGTCTGTATCATCGGGATAACGGATGCATTTTATCCGAATTTATGGTACGCATTTTAAAGACCGGCTGACAGCCACCGTTGATTCAAATGTTTTTACCATAACCTTCGGCGTTATTCCATAGGTAACCAAATGCCTGAAGAAGCCATTGACCGGGATGCGTGGATAGAAACCTACCACCGCCTGGCCCCCGCCTCTCTATCCGATGGATTGAATGACGGACTGCTCATGGAGGAGTTCAACCGGGAGCTGATGATTCGAATTTCCCGTTTGTTCGGAACCGGTGAGCGGTTCAAAAAGGGTCTGCTGATCGGTCAGGAAGGATGCGGAAAAACCACGGTGTTATCCCGCCTGAGCCGGCGGGAGCCGTTGATCCACCGGAATCGACCGATTTGTTTCTCCATTTTCGAGACCCTGAACCTGGTGGATATCGAAACGGTGGACATCCTGTTGATGATCTATATCCATCTGGTCCGTGCGGCGGCCGAAGAAGGATGGGAACTCCCGACGGAAAACTCATCACCGCTGTTGACCGGAATGGCCGAAGCAGCCGAGCCCGAGTCCCCAATCGGCGATCCGTGGGAAATGCTTCGTGTGCGGTATAAGTCCGACTCGGCATTCAGAAGAAAGATTCGAAACAGCCTCAAGGCCGATATCGAATCGGTTCAGGCCCGGATTTCGACCCTGTGCGGGCTTTTTTCCCGACGGGTTCACGACTGTTTCATGATCACGGAGGCCGCCGTTTCCAAACTTCAGGCCGAGGATGTGTCGGAAAAGGTGCTTTCCCGCCTGAAGGCTGTTTTCTATCGGGAATACAAGAGCGAGGTCGCCTTTCTTCGAATGCTGGAGGAAGCGATCGGAGAGATTCAGGCCCGGCATTACCAGTCGCTGATCCTGAAACATGCCTGGCTGGAGATTCCCCGGGACCCGCTTTTTCTCATCGATGACGCCGACCGGTTGGGAAGAGGGGATATTGAACGGATTTTCTTTCGCGAGTCCCATCTGCTGACCACGATACCGGCGGGAATGGTGTTCGCCTTTCCTCTGTTTGCGACCCATCTGACCTCCTTTTCCCGCATTCAGGACCGGTTCGAAGCGGTATTTCTTCGGCCCCTGTTCTCGAATGCGGAAGCGGAACCCCCCGCCGTGGACCCTCAGGGTGAAATGGCCCACCTGATCATTCGACGGATGGCGCCGGAAATGGTCTCCGAAGATGCTCTGGAATACCTGATCGGCCACAGCGGCGGCATGATCGGAACCCTGATGGGCCTGATTCGCAATGGATGCCGTTTGGCCCTTCAACACCGGGCATCGGTCATCGATCGGCCCATGGCCGAGACGCTGGTTCAGGATTTTAAAAAGCGGTTTGCCCGGCTGGCCGATATACCCGACTGGCGTCGGCATGCCCGGGCCGTGGTCGAATCCCGGGAGCCTCAACCGGAAGACGGATCATTGGTGCATCTGTTTCGCCATAACCTGGTCCTGGAATACCATACCCCCGAGGGTGAAATTCGCCGCGCCCTCCATCCCGGTATGCAACCGCCTTTGAATTAGCCCCTCTGAAGCGCCGATGAAGGATACCCTCCATATCGCCCGGGACACCGTCTACCGGCAGCTGGTTTCGGACCTCGATTTTCGGCCGGAAGGCGGCGGTCTGTTTCTGCTCGTATACCGGGATGATGCGGCGGTGAAAGCGGTGACGGCGGGTTTGAAGAAGGACCTTGGGGATGAAAACGTAACCCTGTCGGAACTGGCCGAACAGACCGGCGTGGGGGATCTTTTCCGCCCCATGGAGGACTCTTCCGGCGAATTCAGGGCAGTCCCCCGTCTGGTTCAATACCTGGGCGTCGAGAGCCTTTCCGAACAGATGCGGCTGGATCTGCTGGGGCATTTGCAGCACCGCGTCACATCCCTTCCGCCCTCGGGTCCATGGCTGGGGCTCTGGATCACCCCGGAGTTCGAAAAACTGCTTTTTCTTAAGATCCCCGGCCTCTATCACCGGACGGACGGGGTCTATGACTTTTCCGCCCTGTTCGGGGAAGAAGAGCCCCCCCGAAAACCGGCGCCGTCGCCCGCGGACCCATCCGCCATTCCGTTTGCCAAAATTTCACTTTATCTGGAGAAGGTCATCCACCAGTTTGAAAATTGGAAACGGGTCCGGGAATCCGGAGAGGAGTTTCTGATCGATGAGATGCGGCATGCGGATCTGCATGATTTCTATCTTCCCGCCCGGTTTACCAACAACAAGGGAAAGACCTTTCTCCTGGATGATCTTCTGAAGGTGTTTCTGGAAAACAAGCAGATCAATTTTCTGACCCTGCTGGGCGGGGAAGGAATGGGCAAAACCGCTTTTGCCCTTCATTATTTCATTCAGCTGTCCAAGCAATTCCTGAAGCATCCCGAGGGACGGCGCATTCCGGTATTCATTTCCCTGAAAGACTACGCCGGGCGGCTGCATGTGGAGGAGTTCCTGATCGGCGAATTCGAACGGACCTTCCAGGTCCGGCTTTCTTCCCTTCAGCTTCAGGACATGCTGCTGAGAGGAAGATTCGTGTTTTTTGCGGACGGCTTCGACCGCATGGCTTCGGCCTATGACATCTATCTGACCCGGGACAATCTCGAATCTCTGGTCCGACTCTCCCTGAAAAACATTCTGATTCAGGAGGGGGTGGAAAAACCCCAGGCCCCCAATAAGGTTTTCATCACCTGCCGTCCCCATTACTACCTGGTGAACATTCAGGAAAAGAACACCTTGAGAGCCGGTTACACCCCTTTATACCGCCATTACGCCACCAAGGAAAACTATCAGCTGGTCCGGATCAATCCCCGGGACCCGGACGAAACCCGGCTGAAAATCTATATCATCAAAAACGGACGGGATCCCATACTGGCTCGGAACGTTCTCAGTGTGGTCATGAACCCCGATCACCAGAACCGGCTTTCGGAACCGTCTCTTCTGGCGGAGATCGTCTGCCGTACTCTGAATTGTTTCAAAGAGAAAAGAGAGGCCAATCTGGCCGATTTCTACCGGGCCTATGCGGATATGTGGATCCAGCGGGATGACTGGCGGTTCCGCATTCTGCCCGAGGGAAAACGCATTCTGATGCACCGGATGGCTTTGAAGATGATTCAGAAAGCCGACCGCTCGGGTCTCCATTATTCCGAGCTGGAGGCGCCCAAACGGGGGTTGGTAAAGAAGAATTTTCCCCTCGGCCATGCGGACGGATGCCGGGATGAGATACTGGCCTGTGAATTCATTGTCCGTGAACAGGACGGCCACTACCGGTTTGTTCACCCGTCCTTCATGCATTATTTTGCGGCGGATGCTTTTTTTCGAGCCGTTCGAAAGGGGACCCCGCCGTCGGTTCCCTATGTCAACCTGGAGGCGGATTCCCGGGATTTTCTCAAACTGATCATTTCATCGGAAAAATCCGATTTGCGGGAACTCAATCTGAATCACCTGGACCTGGAAGGCATCAATCTGTATCAGGCCGACCTGGCCGGAGCCGGATTGAACAAATCGATTCTCAAGAGCGGGGTGCTGATTCGGGCCCGATTGACCGGCGCGGATCTGTCGGCCGCGGACCTTTCCATGGCCAAAATGAGCCGAAGTCTGCTGGAGGGGGCGGACCTTTCCGGCGCCGACGCCAAAAGCGGGGGGTTCCGGGAGGCCGATCTCACGGAGGCCCGGCTCAACGGGACCAATTTTCGGGGAGCGGATCTGCGCGGGGCCAGGCTGATGGGCGCCCGAATGGCCTGGGCCGATCTTCGGGAGGCGGACCTGACCGGGGCCGATTTGACCGGCGCCAAGCTGACCGACGCGGATCTGACCGGGGCCAATCTGTTCAAGGCGATTCTCAACGAAGCGGATCTGAGCGGCGCCACCCTGAGCGGCGCCCATCTGGGAATGGCCGAAGCCAATACCGCCAATTTCACATATGCCGATCTGAGCCGATCGGACCTGACCGGCGCCAGCCTCAACTGGGCCCACCTTCACGGGGCGACCCTGACCCTGGCCGAGGTGTTCAAAACCCGGCTGCGGGAGGCCGATCTCACCCGGGCCAATCTCGATGAAGCCAACTGCGCCGAGGCCGATTTGCGGTGGGCCCGGCTGCCCGGCGCCAAACTTCAGAACGCCTCCTTTCATGAAGCCGATCTGACCGGTGCGGACCTCACCAAAGCCAAACTGACCGACGCCGATCTGAGCTGGGCCAACCTCAACGGGGTTCGACTTACGGATGCGGACCTCTCGAATGCCAGGCTCAACATGGTCAAGCTTCGGGATGCCCGGCTGATCCGGGCCAATTTCAGCGGAGCGGACCTGACCTGGGCCGATCTGACCAATGCCGATTTTACCGCCGCCGATCTGACCCGGGCCGACCTGAGCGAAGCCGATTTGAGCGGCTGTGTGCTGCGCAAGGCCAAGCTGGCCAAGACCCGGTTCAAGGGGGCGAACCTGCGCACCGCCGATTTAACCCAAACCGACAGGAAGACCGCTGATTTTGAAGGGGTCGATCTGTCCGATACCAAATTGTAGTTCAAGACCGCTTATGCGCTACGAAGGTCCCATCTACCGTCCCCCCAGCGAAGCCGGTTCGCTCCTGATCCAGGCCACCGTGGGGTGCCCCCACAACCGGTGCGCCTTCTGCATGATCTACAAAAAAGGTCCCCGGTTCAAAATCCGTCCGGTGGCCGAGATCAAACAGGATATCGAAACCGCCCGAGCGGTTCACGGGGAGCGGGTGCGCACCCTCTTTTTTCCGGCCGGAAACACCATCGCCATGAAAACCGAGGACCTGTGCGAGATCTGTCGGTTTTCCCGGAAGACCTTTCCGAATCTGGAGCGAATCACCGTCTACGGATCTTCCCGGTACATTCACATGAAAGGCCTCGATGATTTGCGGCGTCTGGCCGATGCGGGCTTGTCCCGAATCCATGTGGGGCTGGAATCGGGAGATGACATAGTCCTCAAACGGATCTGCAAGGGCACGCACAGCCGGGAACAGGTGGAAGCCGGAGGGTGGGTGAAGGCGGCGGGCATTCAGCTCAGCCTGTATGTCATTCTGGGGATCGGGGGGAAAGACCGGACCCGGGAGCATGCGCTTCATACCGCCGAGGTGTTGAACCGCATCGAACCGGATTTCATTCGGCTTCGAACCTTTGTTCCCAAAGTCGATACACCGCTTCTGAAGGAGGTTCAGGACGGCGGTTTCCGAATGCTCGGTCCCCATGAGGCGCTGTCCGAGACCGCCCTTCTGGTCGAGCACCTTCAGGCGCGGAGCTACTTGACGAGCGATCACTATACCAACTATATCAACCTGGAAGGTCGGCTTCCGGAAGACCGGCCCCGGCTGCTGAAACAGATTCGGGCGGCCCTGGAGCGGCCGGAATCGGATTTCCGGCCGTTTTTTATCGGCGATGCATAACGAGATGACAAATGAACCCTGAACATCCCTCTATCAGGGATGTATTTGAAATGCCTTGATCATCGTTTCGGCCAATCCTTATTGGATAGGAAGAGCCGAAACGGTGATCATGCCCTATTCGGAATGGAGAGCGAACAATGGTCACATCGGAATCTTTGGCGTCACGAGAGGATAAAATCGCGGTCATCGGCCTGGGCTACGTGGGGTTGCCCCTGGCGGTGCATCTTTCAGAACACTTCGAGGTGGTCGGGTATGACCTGAAAAGCGAACGGGTGCGCGAACTCCAGGCCGGACATGATCGGACCCTGGAGGTGGAGGACGCGGACCTGCAGGCGGCCGGGCTTCGGTATACCGATGATCCCCAAGAGATCGCCGCCTGCCGGCTGATCATCGTGGCGGTCCCCACCCCCATCGATGAATACCGGATTCCGGACTTGTCCCCCCTGGAAGGCGCTTCCCGGATTGTGGGCGAAAACCTGGTGGAAGGCGCCTGCGTGGTGTTCGAATCCACCGTTTTTCCCGGCGCCACCGAAGAGGTCTGCATCCCTATCATCGAAGAAAAATCGGGCCTCAAATTCGGGGTCGATTTCACCGCCGGGTATTCCCCCGAACGGATCAATCCCGGAGACAAGGTCCACACCCTGGAGAGCATCGTCAAGATCGTGTCGGGCTCCGATGAAGAGACCCGGCGGCTGCTGAGTTTCGTTTACGGCAAAGTGGTCAAGGCCGGGCTTCACCAGGCCTCCTCCATCAAAGTGGCCGAGGCGGCCAAGGTGATCGAAAACACCCAGCGGGACCTGAACATCGCCCTTATGAACGAACTGTCCATGATTTTCGACCGCATGGGCATCGACACCCTTCAGGTCCTGGAGGCGGCCGGCACCAAATGGAATTTTCTGC
>JAABSQ010000008.1 GCA_011390315.1 Desulfobacteraceae bacterium | reverse complement strand
TCTCCCGGCCGTTTTCCAGACCGGTCAGTCGGGCCGCCAGTTCCCCCGGATTGGCCACCGTGGCGGAGCTGAAGACAAATGTGGGGGATACCCCGTAATAGGCGCAGATCCGCCTCAGCCGTCTGAACACCTGGGCCATGTGGGAGCCCATGACGCCCCGATAGGTATGGACCTCGTCCACCACCACCACTTCCAGATCGGCGAACAGGGAGGCCCAGGACCGGTGATGGGGCAGAAGGGAGAGGTGAAGCATCTCCGGATTGGTAATGAGCACATTGGGCGGATCACTTCGAATCCGCTTTCGGCGCCAGGCGGTGGTGTCGCCGTCGTAAATGGCGGCCGTGGGTTGAAAATCGGTCGTGCAGCCGCTCAGGGCTTCAAAGGCTTTCAACTGGTCCTGGGCCAGGGCCTTGAGGGGAAACAGGTAGAGGGCTTTGGCGTCGGGATCTTTTAATATTCTTTCCAGAACGGGAAGATTATAGATCAGGGTTTTGCCGCTGGCGGTGGGGGTGGCGACCACCACATGCCGGCCGGACCGGACCCGATCCATGGCAAAGCCCTGGTGGGAATAAAGCGCCCCGATGCCCGCGGAGTCCAACAGCTTTTCCATGGCCCGGGGCCAGGGTTTGTCAGGATTGCGGCAGACGGCGGAACGGGCCGGCAACAGGGTATGGTAGACCACTTGATTCCCCATTCGAGGGGACGATTTCAGGGCCAGGACATATTCATTGATATCGGGTTGATTTTCGGCCATACGGATGTATAACACAGAGACGTGACAGGCGCCATCACGCCTTGGATTATCAAAATCCGAACGGAGGAACAAGGGGAAACGGCGACCAGGATCAGCCGCGGGTGAGGAACAGACCGGGGAAAAAGAGGCCGGGGAATAAAATCGATTCGACCGGTCAGAAATTATGGGGTCGGCTGATGATGATTTTCCGTATCAGAGAGAACAGCGCAATCACCAGGGTGCAGACCAGGGCAAACCCGATGGCGGTATTCATGATTTGAATTCCGTAGCCGGCCGAGGCGGCGGCTCCGTTTTCGGCGGCGGAAACGCCGACAGCGGAAAAAGCGGTCAGAAACATAACGATAGAGTATATGACGTTCATTCTCATGCATCCCTTTCTATGCAATACCGGAACCCCTATGCCTTTGCTTATATTTTCATCAAAAAAGGGGTGGAATCAATGGGGTATAGACCGTATTCGACAGGGGTGAATTCCCTACCGTGTAGAATCGCCGGGTCGGATTTTCTGAAGTGAATTCCGTCTCTCGGCCGATTGTCGACGGATAGAATTTTACCTTTTGCTTGATAAATATAATTGTTTCATATAATAGTTCCTTCTGCGCTGATCCGAACAGGAAGACTGACCTCAACCATACCATTGCCTTGCCATGCGCCGTTTCCGTGAATTCATTCGAAAAGCCGTCGCCCTGGTCCGCCGTGAACAGATGTTCAAGGTCCTGGCCATCGTCATTCTGGTGACGATTGCGGGAAGCTTCGGATTCATCTATTTTGAAAAAGAAATCAAATTTCCCGACGCCCTCTGGTGGTCCATCGTCACCCTGACCACCGTCGGCTACGGCGATATTTCTCCGGCCACTGTGGGCGGGCGCATGGTGGGCATCACCATCATGATCGCCGGCATCGGCTTTCTGGGGATTTTGACCGCCAATATCGCCAGCATTCTGGTAGAGAAGCGGTTTCTGCAAAACAAAGGCATGAAGGGGACCCATGTGAAAGATCATATCATCATCTGCGGCTGGAACTTCAGGGGACATAAGATAGTGGACGAACTGCGGGCCGATCCCAAGTGCAAGACCACCGCCCTGGTGGTCCTGGCGGACATTCCGGAAAAACCGATCGATGATCCCGATCTCTATTTCATCAACGGAGAGGTGGAACCGGAGACCCTCAAAAAGGCCAATATCGATCAGGCCCAAGTGGTGATCGTTCTTTCGGACGACAAACTCGACGCCTATGCCAAGGATGCCAAAACGGTGCTCAATACCCTGACCATCGAGAGCGTCAATCCGGATGTCTACACCTGCGTCGAATTGATGGAAGAGAAAAACGTGCAGCATTGCCAGCGGGCTCATGCCGACGAGATTATCGTGGTGGGGGAGTTGAGCACCAATCTTCTGGTGCAGGCGGCCCTCGACCACGGCATCACCCGCATGATCAGCGAACTGGTGAGCAAGCGGTTCGGGGAAGACCTCTATAAAATCAAACTGCCCTCCCGGTTTGTCGGTCATACCTTTTTTGAAGCCATGTGCGAACTCAAACAGAGCCATGAAGTGCTCTGTCTCGGCCTCGAGGATAAGACCGGTAAGAAATTCATTGCCAATCCCGGAAAAAACCATAAATTGCAGGAGGAGGATCGGCTGATTGTGGTGGCTGACGAGCGGCCGAATTTAACATAATCTTTTTAACCCAATTACGTATCTGCCGGAGGTGTCTATGAGTGGAAATTTTGAGACGGTCAAAACATATCTTCAGGATATGGACATCCTTATCGTCGACGAAGATCCCGGAGAGGAACTGGTAGTGGTCGAAAACGAGGAGGAGGGAATCAAAAACCTGATCATCGACTGCGAGGACCCCATCCTCATCATTGAGCAATTGATCATGAAGCTGAAACCCGATTGCGATGCGGATTTTTTCAAATGGCTGCTGAAGATCAATCGGGAACTGGTGCACGGCGCTTTTGTGCTGGACGGGGACGGTGAAATGCTGCTGTTTCGGGATACCCTTCAGCTTGAAAACCTCGATTACAATGAACTCGATGCATCCGTGAAGGCCTTGAGTCTGGCCATGTCCGAATATGGTCCGGAACTGCTCAGGTATGCGGCCAATTGTTGATGCTTTACTGGCGTTCACTTTTTTATTCCCATTATCCGGAAATCATTTCCCATCGTTTGATAAGGAGGACACCACCATGTCATTCTTTTCCAGAATTTTTAAAATCGGCGAGGCCGAAGCCCATGCCGTCATCGACAAATTCGAGGATCCGATTAAATTGACCGAACAGGGCATTCGAGACCTTAAGAAAGACTTGCAGGGCGCCATGACCAGTCTGGCGGAGGTCAAAGCCATCGCCATTCGAACCCGAAAAGAGGCTGAAAACAAAAAGAAGCTGGCCGCGGATTATGAGCGAAAGGCCATGATGCTGCTTCAACGGGGGCAAAACGGACAGCTGGATATGGCCGAGGCCGAACGGCTGGCCACCGAAGCCCTGTCCAAAAAAGAGCAGCACGCCAGTGAAGCGGTTCGGGTATCTCAAGAGGCCGAACGCCACGGGCAGATGGCCAATCAGCTTCAGGCCAATGTCAATAAGATCAAATCCACGGTTTCCACCCATGAAAACGAACTGACTACATTGAAGGCGAGGTCCAAGACCGCCTCGTCGACCAAGAAGATCAACAAGCAGCTGTCCAAAATGGATTCCTCGGGCACCATCGCCATGCTCGAAAAAATGAAAGCCAAAGTGGAAGAGGATGAATCCCTGGCCCTCGCCTACGCCGACATCGCCACCCCCGATAAGACGGTGGATGATGAAATCACCTCCGCTCTGGAAAGCGGAAAGTCGGCATCGGCATCGGCGAATCTGCTGGAACTTAAAAAGAAGATGGGTCTCGAGTAAACAGGAGCGCATATGGGCTGGTTGGATTTTTTTAAAAAGAAAAAGGCGGCTGAGCCGGACCCCCTTCGGGACCTCAACCTATCCAATCTGAAGGTCGGCTACCTTCTGGATTACGATATGCGGACCTGGCAGGTGGAGGCCTACCATTATTACGATTGGGGCAACGGCGATATTACCCATGAGTGGCAGCTCAAAAGCCATGACGATACCATTTACCTTCAGCGGGAATCCGATGATGAAGCGGAATGGTCCATCAGCCGGCCCATCGACTTCAGCCGGCTCGGCAGGGAGGTTCGGGAATACATAACCCAGAACGAAGACCCGCCGGATGAACTGGTTTTCGAGGAAACCCGATACTTTCTGGAGGAGTTCGGCGGGGGGCAGTTTTATAAAGACGGCAGGGGCGGTGGAAGCGATTTTCTGACCTGGGATTATGAGGATGAGGAAGGCGAAAAATACCTCTCCATCGAACAATGGGGGGAAGAAGAATTCGAGGCCTACCAGGGGGAGCCGGTGGAAGAATACCAGTTCACCAATATCCTGCCCCGGGAATCCGAAACCGAAACATAGCGGATCTCCTTCGGGCTGAAAGCCCGCCCATATCTCATGCCTGAGCGGGCAAGGGTCTGCATCGGCCGGCGGGTCGCCGGTCGGTGCATTTTAGCGCTCCGGACCGGGGCGGCTCACTCGTTGGGCTCGTTTTCAAGCAGCGTACTCAAAATGGCATCGACGGCTTCTTGGGCCTGATCCGCGGGAACGCTGCAGGACCCGGCGCCCCGATGGCCGCCGCCCCCGAATTCGGACAGCATCAGCCCCACATTCACTTTGCAGTTCCGGTTGAAAATGGAATGGCCCACGCCGATGACCACTTTCTTTTTGTCGGCGCCTTCGCAACGTATTTTGACGCTCACCACCGCCCGGGGGTAGAGCGAGTAGACCAGAAATCGGTTCCCTTGGGGGGCCTCCGTCAGCGGCCTGAAATCGGTAATGGTGACGTGTTCGACGAGCCGGGTGTGGGCCTCCAGCAGGTTCTGGAACACCCGGTTCTGCTCGATCACCTGCCGGCACCGGTTTTGAACCTCTGAATCTTGAAGGATGCCGTCAATGTCCCGGCTCCGCAAGAGATCGACCACCCGGTTCCAATAGGCCGCATCCGATCTATCCCGACCGGTGAGGGTCATGGAAAGGAGGATGTAGGGGTAGTTTTCGGGATGAAGCACCTCGTCCATGGTCAGGTCCGCCGAATCGATCCGGTCGGTTTCCCGAATGAGTTCATCATAGTCCCGGGACCAGATGTCTCCGTAATATTCGTAAATCACCCCCGCGGCCGAGGGCGCCATCTTGTAAGCCCCTTCAAAGGCAATGTCGGGCTGGTTGGTATAATGATGATCGAACCAGAGGGAGCATGCCTCATGGTAGGGCAGGTTGGCGATGATGTCTCCGGGCTGAACCGCAACCGCGCCTTTTTGCATTTCATTGGGCTCGACCCATTGAATCGGTTCGGTAATCTCCTCGGCTTCAAACAGAAGGGCTGCGCAGACGACGCCGTCAAAATCGGGTCGGGTGACGATTCTCATGGAAGGGTTCCTCCGACAGGTGAGTTGAGGTTTCGATATATCGGATTATAGTATGCTCTGTACTGCGAATTCGCCCGGTGAGCGGGCGGGATTAAAACGCGGTACTATATCGAAAACCGGTTTAAAGCACAAGAGAGGAGACACGATTATGGCAGTTTTTTTGGTTCAGCACGGTAAAAACCTTCCCAAGGATAAAGATCCCGAAAAAGGGCTTTCCCCCGAAGGTCAATCGGATGTCAAGCGCATCGCGGAAGTGGCTCATGGATACGGGGTAACGGTCAAAAAGATGCTGCACAGCGGAAAGAAACGGGCCCGGCAGACGACGGAAATCATGGCCGAACACCTGCGCCCTGCAGAGGGGGCGGCCGCCGCCGAAGGATTGGGCGCCACCGATGATGTGGCGGCATTCGCCAAGAAAATTTCAGTGAAAGACGACGTCATGCTGGTGGGGCATCTGCCGTTCATGGAAAAAATGGCCGCCTACCTGGTCACCGGCGATCCGGACCGACCGATTTTTAAATTCCAAAACGGGGGCATCGTCTGTCTCGACCACTACCCCGATACCTCGGACTGGGTCATTAAATGGGCGTTGATGCCCCAGGTTCAGTGAACTATCATGAATGAGCGACAACCGTCCCCCGAAATTTACGGAAACATTCAAATCGCCGCTTTGATTATTCTGCTCATCTGGGCAGTCCATTTTCTGAATGTCGTCCTTCCTGCCGAGTTGCAGTATTACGGTCTGAGACCCCGACAGACCGAAGGGCTCTGGGGGATTGTTTTCGCCCCGTTTCTTCACGGAAATATTCGGCACCTGACCGCCAATTCGGGGGTGCTTTTCGTTCTGCTGATCGCGGCCCTTTCCTTCAGCCGAAAGCAGGCGGTCGCCGCCTTGCTGGTGATTATCGTCGTCAGCGGCCTGGCCGTATGGATGGTCGGAAAGCCCAACACCGTTCATATCGGGGCCAGCGGGGTGATCTTCGGCCTGATCGGCTATTTGCTGTTTATCGGGATTTTTCACCGGCAATGGAAAGCGCTTCTCTTTTCAGTGGCGGTATTTCTGGCCTACGGAGGGGTCTTGGCCGGATTGTTCGTCTATATTCCGGGGGTGAGCTGGAGCGGTCATTTCTTCGGTTTTTTATCGGGGGTGCTGGCGGCCTGGGTGACCCGGGAACGCCGAGAGCGGAAGGCGATTCGCGGAAGTTAGAATACCATCCAAAGGTCGCCGGGGGATGAATCCCGTTTGTTCAACTGCTCCAGGGAGCGACCTGCCCGCCTGAACTACAAGGATTTCGGATAAGCAGGGATGGCCCGTGGCGAGGAAAAATCCTTGATTATCAAAAATCCTTGTAGTTCAACTGCTCCCGGAAGCGACCTGCCCCGCCTGAACTACAAGGATTTCGGATAAGCAGGGATGGCCCGTGGCGAGCAAAAATCCTTGCTTATCAAAAATCCTTGTAGTTCAACTGCTCCCGGAAGCGAGCTGACCGCATGAACTACAAGGATTTCGGATAAGAAGGGATTCCTATTTGCATTTATACGGGTAGAAATGGTGGTAGCAGTAACCGCCCGGATCTCCCCACATCTGTTCGGTTTCCCCCATGCACTGGCCGATCATGTTTTTTGAAACCTCTTCGAAGTCGGGGCGCTGTTCTTCTTCTTTTTTACACGGCATGCAAATGGGTTCGTGGTCGTATACCGAAAGGATTCGATCATCCGATTTGGAAAGATCCTTGTCACATCGGGAACACTTCATCGCGCAGGAAATCGTTTCTTCCCATCTGTCCATTTTCACACTCTCCTTTCCGTCATCTTCGATTAAACATCCGCCGAATACGCGGGATCGGGCTGTTTTCAGATCAGATTTACTATAAGCACGGCATTGGCGTTTGTCACAGGGCCTTCAGGGGGATTTCCACTTCACGGAAATGGTCGGCAACCGTCGGACCGCCTGCCGGCTGATTTTCAGGAAGACGGTCTTTTCTTCGATGCGTGCGATATCTTCGACCGGAATGGTCACCTTCTTTTTATCCCAGGGCGCCCCTTCCCGAAGCACCAGGTGGGTGATCCGCCAGTCGTCTTCGTTGACGATGAATTCATCCACCTCGCCGATCCGGCCGTCGGTGGCCTCCACCCGGGCGCCCAGTTGAACCGCGGTGCCGTCCTCGGGGACCCCCCGCAATCTTTCGCTGAAGACCTTCTTGGCCGGCGCCAGGCAGGGCCATAACTGAGTGACTTTGGGATCACGGCGATAGTGGGGGACATCCCGCCGGACAAAGTCGGTCTGGTGAAAGAGATCCAGAGTATTGACCTCCTGGCGGGTTCCGTTCACCAGGATCAGCTCCGGGGTGGCTTCCTTGATCCATTTGACCGGCAGCAGCCGCATGGAATGGGGGGATTTTTCCTCTTTGACGACCACATGAGAGACCTTGTCGCTGGTCGGGTTGAGGATAATATGGGTGGATCGTCCAAACCGCCCGTCCTTACAATGAACATCTGCATTTAAAGGGTAATTCATTGCGGACCTCTCCATGCTGTCGATTTTGATTGCCTTCTTTATGGATTAAGAATTAGCATTTTTCCAAAGGATCAACAACCCGAAACCGCTTCTAAACCGATATTTTACTGCCGCCTTTCCGGTCCGCGAAATGGCAGGCGACGAAGTGTTCCGGAAGAACCTCCCGGTATTCGGGCGCCTGTTCCGAACAGATCTCCTGCGCCAGGGGGCATCGGGTATGGAATACGCATCCCCGGGGCGGCCGGGCCGGACTGGGGACCTCTCCCTGAAGGGTGATCCGCCGTCGATTCCGCTCCAGCTTCGGGTCGGGCACGGGAACGGCCGAAATCAGGGACTGGGTATAGGGGTGAAGCGGGTCGTCGAAAAGGTCGTCCCGGTCCGCCAGTTCCATCACCTTGCCCAGATACATCACCGCCACCCGGTCGGAGATGTGCTGGACCATGGAAAGATCGTGGGCGATAAAGAGATAGGTCAGCCCCAGTTTCCGCTGAAGGTCTTCGAAGAGGTTGACCACCTGGGCCTGAATGGAGACGTCCAGGGCCGAGATGGGCTCGTCGCAGACGATGAAATCGGGGTTGAGGGCCAGGGCCCGGGCGATGTTGATGCGCTGGCGCTGGCCTCCGGAAAACTCGTGGGGATAACGGACCGCATGGTTGAGATTCAATCCCACCAGGTCCAGCAGCTCCGCCATTCGGCTTCGCCGGTCCGCCTCTTCCATGATTCCCTGAACCACCATCGGCTCCATGATGATCCGGCCCACGGAATGGCGGGGGTTGAGAGAATCGTAGGAATCCTGAAAGATCATCTGCATTCGAGGCCGGACCCGGCGCAGGGCCGATTCATTCAGGCCGGTCAATTCCACCTCATCCAGAAACACCCGGCCCGAACTCGGGGGTTGAAGCTGCAAAATGGCCCGGCCGGTGGTGGATTTGCCGCAGCCGCTTTCCCCGACCACTCCCAGGGTTTCTCCCGCGCGAATCCCGAAAGAGATGTCGTCCACCGCTTTGACGGCGCCCACCTGCCGCTGCCAGACGATCCCCCGCATGATGGGAAAGTGCTTTTTGAGATGCTCCACCCGAACCAGATATTCGGGGGCGGGATCGGCTGTCGCCGTGGGGGGTCCATTGGGCTCAGGCATGGCTATCGGGGCCTTTCCTGGTCCATGTCATAGTAGCACTTCGTGTAATGGCCCTCTCCCACCTCGAAAAGCGGCGGCGCCGAGGCCCAGCACCGGTCGAAATTGTACGGACAGCGCCATGCGAACTGACAGTGGCGGGGCGGTTCCTGAAGATCCGGCGGGGAGCCTTTGATGGAGGCCAGCCGTTTCCCCCGTTTGGCCCCCACACGGGGCAGGGCGGCCAGCAGTCCTTCGGTGTAAGGGTGTTGCGGATGCTCGTAGAGGCGGTCCACCGGGCTGATCTCCACCGCGCTGCCGGCATACATGACCAGCACCCGGTCGGCGATGCCGGCCACCACCCCCAGGTCATGGGTGATCCAGATGACGGAGATCCCGAGTTCATCCTGAATCCGCTTGGTGAGTTCGATGATCTGGGCCTGAACGGTGACATCCAGGGCGGTGGTCGGCTCGTCGGCGATGACGATCTTGGGGTCGCAGGCGATGGCCACCGCAATCATCACCCGCTGCCGCATGCCGCCCGAAAACTGATGGGGGTAGTTGCCGTACCGGCTCTTGGCTCCGGGAATTCCCACATGCTCCAGGAGTTGAATGGTCCGTTCCCGGGCCGCCTTTTGGTCCAGGCTCAGGTGCTCCATAATCGATTCCCGAACCTGGCGGCCCACGGTCATGACCGGATTCAGGGCGCTGAGGGCGTCCTGAAAAATGTAGCCGATCTTGCCGCCCCGGACCCGGCGCCGCTCCGGCTTGGACAGCTTCAGCAGGTCGATGGGGCCGTCGTCGTCTTCAAAAACGGCTTCACCCTCTTCGATTCGGGCCGGGGGCATCGGCAGCAGATGGAGAAGCGACATCATCGTGACGCTCTTGCCGCTGCCGCTCTCTCCCACAATGGCCAGGGTCTCCCCGTGATCGAGGTGAAAGGAGACCCCGTTCAAAGCATGGACCACCCCGTCGAAGGTGTAAAACCGGGTGACCAGGTTTTTTACGGTCAAAATCCTCGACATGGCCTCACCTTCATTTTTTCATCCGCCGCAGGCGCGGATCGAGCACATCCCGCAGCCAGTCGCCGAGCAGGTTCATTCCGAGACCGGTAAAGACGATGGCCAGTCCCGGAAAGGTGGCGATCCAGGGATAAATGGTGAGATATTTTCGTCCGGTGGCCAGCATATTGCCCCAGCTGGGGACGCTGGGCGGCACGCTCAGCCCCAGAAATCCGAGCCCGGCTTCATAAAAGATCATGGCCGACATTTCAAAAGTGGCGATGGTGATCAGCGGGCCGATCAGGTTCGGCAGGATGTGGTTGAAGATGATCCGTTTTCGGGTAGAGCCGATGGAAAGGGCCGCTTCCACAAACCCTGATTCCCGAATCCGCAGCACCTCTCCCCGGGTAATACGGACAAAGATGGGGATATCGGTGAAACCGAAGATCAGGATGACGATGATCAGCCCCTGGCCCAGAATGGCGGCAATGAAGACCACGAAGACCAGATAGGGCAGGGCCAGAATCAGGTTGACCAGGCCCATGATGACATTGTCCACCCGTCCCCCGAGGTATCCGGCGATCAGTCCGATCAGAAGCCCCAGACTGCACGCGATCAGCACCCCGAAAAACCCCACGGTGAGGGAGACCCGGCTGCCGTAGATGATTCGGCTGAGAATGTCCCGGCCCAGGTTGTCGGTGCCCAGGGGATGGCTGATATCCCCCTCTTCGGACCATGCCGGCGGCTGTTTGGCGGCCCGAAGATCCTGCCGGAGCGGATCATAGGGGGCCAGAACCGGGGCGAAGACCGCGGAAATCACCACGATCAGAAACATGATCAGACCGACCAGGCCGGTCTTGTCCCGCCACAGAAGGCGGCCCACATAGATGAGCCTGGACCGGAATCCGGTTTCCGCCGCCTGGTCGACCAGAAGCCCGGTCTCTTTGATGTCCGCGGTGTCGGCCATGGGCTTAGTCTCCGTACCGGATCCGCGGGTCGGCCAGGCCGTAGGCGATATCGGTCAACAGGTTGAGGGTGACCACCACCAGGCTCGCGAAAAAGGCGATGGCCTGAACCAGGGCGAAATCCCGGTTGCCGATGGCCTCGGCCAGGAGATTTCCGATCCCGGGCCAGGAAAAAATGGTTTCGATATAAATGGAGCCGCTCAACAGGTATCCGAACTGCACCCCCACGATGCTGATCAGGGGAATGGAGGCGTTTCGAAGGATATGCCGCAGGTAGATCTGGTTGTCCTTGAGCCCCTTGCTGTAAGCGGTGCGTACATAATCTTCGTTTTTGATCTCCAGCACCGCGGACCGGGTGAACCGCACCAGCTGACCGGTGGTGAACAGGCCGAGGGAGAAGGCGGGCAGAATCACCGATTTGGTGGGCAGCTCCATTCCGAAGACATCCCAGGTTCGGCGACCGAAGGTGGGGAACCAGCCCAGCTCCACCGAAAAGACCACGATCAGGATGAGGGCCAGCCAGAAGTTGGGGATGGTCTGCCCCACCAGACCCGCTCCCCGGGCCAGGGTGTCCCAGAAGCTGCCGGGATTGGAGCCGCTCAACAGCCCCAGGGGAATGCCGATCAGAAGCGCGATGAGCAGGGCGGTGGCGGCCAGTTCCACGGTGGCCGGGAGCCGCTCGAGAATCAGTTCCATGGCCGGTTGCCGATGGCGAAGCGACATGCCGAAATCGCCTACCAGGGCCCCGCCGATGAAATCCCCGAACTGGATGAGGATGGGGCGGTTGAATCCCATCTCTTCCCGCAGCATTTCCATCTGCTCCGGACTGGCGTTTCGGGAGACCATCAGCGATACCGGGTCTCCTGTCAGCTGGAGCATGAAAAAGACGATGAAAAGAACCCCCAGCAGAATCAGCAGAGATTGAACAATACGGGAGAGGATATAACGCTGCATAAATAAGAGGCCCGGCCCTTGGGAGAGGGTGAAGACCGGTCCGCAGGCACTGCCCGGACCGGCCGGTCGGCTTTACTTTTCGACGGAGGTGTACTTCAGGTAATAATTTTCCGCCGGGCGGGGTCGGTAATCCTTCACCTTGGGGCTCATGGCCTCGAAGGTGATCGGTTCATAGAGATAGATAAAGGGGGGGTTTTCCTGCATGTACCGCTGCAGTTCGACATAGAGTTCGGCCCGTTTCCCATCGTCGATGGTCTCTCCGATTTTGTCGAGAAAGTCCTTGATCTTGGGATCGGACCAGGCCGAAAAGCTGGCATCCATGCCGCCCAGGGCGCCTTTGAGCCGGGGCAGGGCCTCACCGGTGGCCTCGGACCAGCTGTCGCCGAACAGCGGCGGCAGCTGCTTTTTGCCTTCCAGGTCCCAGTATTTGCCGGACTCCATGAGCTCAAGTTCGGTTTCGATTCCGACGCCGCTCAGGTATCCCTGAATCGCTTCGCAGACCTGTTCGAAATTGGTGTAGGCGCCGGACGGGCAGGCGAACCCGATCTTGAATCCGTCCGGATAGCCGGCTTCAGCCAGAAGCTTTTTGGCCTTTTTCAGGTCATACCCGAAGGGTTCGATCTCCTCGTCGTATCCCAGATTACCCGGGGTGACATATCCGGTGGCTTCCCGGCCGTAGCCTT
>JAABSQ010000007.1 GCA_011390315.1 Desulfobacteraceae bacterium | reverse complement strand
AAAAACGGGAGGAATACGTGCGGCTGATGACGGTCATCCCCGAAAACGCCACCATCCGGATTCACGCCGGCAGACAGGCGGTGCGGTTTTCGCCGAGTATTATCGAGGAGTTCGCCGGGAACCGGGGGCTGCGTGGGAAATTGCTGCCGCGGGGGTATCGGAAGGCGGATTGGATTGAGGTGGTGCGGGAGGAAAAGGAGGGGGAATCGGGCGAATAGGAGATTCGCCCGCCGAATATGCACTTCCGACGGGCGCAAAACCGTCTATTGGTTCACATTTTCTTCCAGCATCGGATCTTCGAACATGACATGGCCGTGAAGCGGGCCCCAGGAGCCGTCGGTGCGGCGGTCTTTGGCGATGTGAATGGTGTAGAGTTTGACATCATCGCCTCGTTTGCCCGCGGCCTGGGCCGAAACGGAACGGGTGACGCGGTGCTGCAGGGCCGTTTTGGTGGTGTCGGTCCACTCGATGACGTTTTCTTCCGACCAGTCGGGGGAGATGACGGTGGTGCGCAGGATGCTTACACCCGGATACTTGGTCTTCAATACCGACTCGGCCGTTTTCTTGATATCGCTCTTTTCACCACCGTTGAACTCATCAGGAGCCATTCGGGTGTCTGAAATTCGGGCCTGAATCAGTTTTTGGTTTCCCTCTAAGACTCCCTGGTAGTCGGCTTCCAGTGCGGCAACGCGGTTGTCCTCTGTTCCCAACAGTCGGGCGGCTTTGTCCAGAACCCGCCGTCCATCCTCCAGAGCGAACCGGCTCATGTAGTTGGGGGTGCCGCCGGAGCCGAGTTTTTCGGCCTCTTCCCCGACCCGCTTCATCAGAAATCCGATTTTTTGCTTGCTTTCGTTCAGATACAATTCCCCCATGGCGGCATAGGATTCCTCGAACCCGGACACCTGATATTCCAGATTTTTGACGACCTGTTTCAATTCCTCGGTGGCATTGTCTCCCGGGCCGGTCTCCCGGTATTCTTTCAGGTCCGCCAGGATCATGGCATAGATGGCGTTCTGCCGGGCCATCTCCTTGGGGTCTTCGGTGTACCCGGTGAAATACCGGTCCGGATCATGCCCCTCGGACCCTTTGGGGGCGATATATGCCTTCAGTCGGGGGATCCACCGGGCCGATGCGGCTTCGGCTGCGTCGGCTGCCTGGGAGGCCTCGGCCTCCTTCGCGGCGGCCTTGCCCTGAATGTCGGCGATGCCAGCCTCCATCTCGTCGATCTTCTTTTGGAGTGCCTGAATCGGCTCGGAGCCCATGTATTCGGCGTGACGCTGTTCCATTTTGGCCATTTGCCGTTTGGCGACTTTCAGGCTGGATGCTGCGGTGCGGGCGTCGCTCTTGTCCAGCCATTCCTGGGCGTTGTCCAGGGAGAGGCGAATTCCCCGAATGGAGGATTTCACCGAGGACGGTAGGCCCTCCGAATCGGATCCGGTGGAGAGGGAGGCAGATTCGGTTGCATTCACCGGCGGCGGGCCGCCCAGCTTGCGATTGATGTCGGCCCGAAGCTTTTTCATCTTGGCTTCCAGGCGCCGGACTTTGGTTTTTTCCGCATCGCTGCCGCTTTCTAGAACGGCTTCCGCACCCTTTTCAGCCTGCTTCAGTAATTCATTCGCCTCCTGCGCCTTTCCTGAAAAATAGAGTCGTTCGGCCTTGCGCATGATCTTGTTGATCTCCCCGGCATCCTGGGCAATAGACACCATCGGCAACACCGCCGTCACAGCCATCACGACCAGACACCACACCCATTTCGGCATCCTTTTCATTGGAACCTCCTTTTTGTGAAGTGGTTTATGGTTCAGCGGCGCTTTGGTCTCGGCCGCCGAAAAAGATGATTTTCGGTGATTTGGAGAGATTGAGACCCTGAGTATGACCAGGCGGACATCCTGCATATTGCCGATGACGACTCCGAAAAGGGTTGTTTTGATCACACGGATGAAAAACGGGCCGACCCTTTTATCCTCTTGAAAATGAGGACGTGCTTTTTCAATTCAATATCTCTCGATGAGGCGGTTTGTCAATAATTCCCGTGAAAAAAAAGCCGGTTGCATACTATGAGGATCTATTTGTCGCAATTTTTGGTTTTACACGGCGTCGAAACGGATGCATCATTAGGTGAGATGAAAACAATTTCCGGTGTTGAAGATGCGGCCCATTCAATGAAATCCGACGACCTCCATTATAGATTTTGCCCATTCTGCGGCAATCCGCTCGAAGTGATACGCAAGGGTACCCGCAACCGCTTGTATTGCCGGGACTGCAACCGCATCCATTATCGAAACCCCACGGTGGGTGTGGCGGTGATTCTATTAGAAAACAACCAGTTGCTGTTGGTACGAAGAATAGGTTCCTACGGGGGCAAATGGTGCATTCCCTGCGGCCATGTGGAATGGGATGAGGACATTCGCGACGAGGCCCGGCGGGAGTGCAGAGAAGAAACCGGGCTGGAGGTTCGGATCGGGCCGGTGTTTGAGGTGCATTCCAATTTTCACGACCCATCGAAACAGACCGTTGGGGTCTGGTTCTGGGCGGAGCGAGTGAGCGGCACGCTTCGGGCGGGGTCGGATGCATCCGAGGCCCGCTTTTTTCCTGTGAAAGGGAACCTGCCGGAGTTGGCTTTTCCTACCGATGTGCTGATTATTCAGAAACTGCGGAAATGGTCGGATGAAAACCGGCTGGAGCCCTGGCTTCTCTCCAATTTCCTGAGTGTCCATCGCGGGATGCATCGTGAAAAAATCCTTGCGCAGAAAATTGGTTTTCATCATAAAAAGGGGTAAAGTTGTTCTGTGTCACGAAATGCCATGCAGACATGCAGCATGTGATCTTTTTGAAATTTCCACCGCCGGCAGAGACACTCTTGGAACGAGAGGGTGTAATGAACGGAACGAACACACGAGGGAGATGAATGTATTCCGCTGATGTAGAAACAATCTGTTTTGGGGGCGAAGAAGGAACAGACCGCCTGGAATCCGTGACGGTCACTTTTGATACAGAAACTATATCCGTACGGGAACTGATTGAACAGGCCGTCACGCAGCAGGTGTACATGCTGAACGCCCGGACAGTTCAGAACGAAACCGGTCATCATCGACGAATGCAGCGGCAGTATCTTTCCGATCAGGATGTGGAACAGCTTGCATCGGAAGGTCGTATTCTATTTAACGATAAGCTGGAATATCAGCCGCTTGATTTGCAAACCTGCATTAACGCCGCGATGGAAGGCTTTCGCCGCAGGCGCTTTTTTATCGCGGTTAATGGAACCCGCCCCGGAAGTCTCAATGAGGAAGTGGTGCTGATGCCGGACAGCCGGGTGCAGTTTATCCGGCTGATCCCTTTGACTGGAGGGTAGGCAATGAATTTGCTGTACGAATTGTCGCCACTGGCGGAAAAGGTCGGGGAATGGGCATTGAAATGGCTGCCCGAACATAAGGACTATCAGCAGGATCTCAGGGATTTAAATTCTCTTCCGCTGTATCATACTATTCCAGAGCAGGACGCTTTACAAATCGCTGACGAGGCCAAGGCTGCGCTTAAGGACATATTTGGAGATGAAATAGGCATTGCCGTCGCGGCATTTTACTGCCTGCCGATGGCACGTGGATTGCCGCTGAAATGGGAGAGGGAAGCAGAAACGGCCTGGCGGGTCCACCAGGACATGATGAGAATTTCCGAGCATTTTCTGGTGCAGGAATCCACCCCGGACACCCGACAACTATTACTGTCCCGCCTTCAAAGTTTGCTGACGCGCGAATTACCGCTTGAGGCGAGCACCGGGAATATGGGAGCAGACTACCAATATTTTTATGGTGCAGATGGCGAGGAAGAAGGCCATCTGAGGTGCGCGATCTCTGATCTTGCTGCAATTCTTGCACGCTGTATGGACCCGGCGGATCACTGGGCGGAGTGTCTCGCGCTACTTCGTTGCGAGTGGAACAGAGAATTTATTCAGTATCACAATAACGGGAAGTGCAAGGCAAACACCTATGCCATTACTCCTTCCCAACTGCGTCGGCTGATAGAAAAGTGTATCAACATTGCACTCCAACGGGGAGAATTCGACTATGCGCATTTTTGCCGGCTTGCGAATCTGTCTCATGAGTTGGTTCACTACTCAGTCGTCCGGATCCATCACGAAATTGCCGAACGTAACGGTTTGAAACCGACTTTAATGATATTATGTGAATACAATGAGCGATACGCCTGGGAGTGTTATCAGACATTCGTTCCAATATTTGATCAGGAAGAGGATTCCAGAATCTGTGAGCATCGGTATGGCGCTCTGAAAACATACGCTGGTGAAAGCTACCCCGGATGCCGCTGGTTGCTGAAGACGTGTGAGCATATAGAAAAGTTCAGCCTGACTTCCAAAGAGCTTTGTTTTGACTACGGACATTTGCCACAAATTTTCACCGGTTTTGCCGCGGTCCATCGGTATGCCGATGGAGAAACACCAGAAGCGCTGGCGGAGAGATTAAGAGTCTTCAAACCCGCCACACTGTGGCTGGTCTTTCCCTTTGCTGGGATGGGGCAGCTTCCAATCCTAAAAGCTCTCGAAGCGGAAGCGTTGATCCCTCTGCACGAATTTATGATGAAACTGCTTGAAGGCCAGCCCTGGCGCCCCAATCCCAGCATCAAGTTGCTGGCACATGATGACAATGAAGAAAGCGGCGTATTGAATATCGCCGAAGCGGAAGCGGTGGTGGCGAAAATTCCGGCAAATTTGATTAAAGAGTATTTTAAAACGCTCAAAGCCTCCTCTAAATTAGCTTATGATTATGCCGTGTACTTGTGTGAAGCGGTGCTGGGCGCCAACCGCGCCGCATTGGTGAAATCTCTTGATAGACATAAGCAGATTGCACTTAAAGCTTACGGCCTGTTGCCTTTGGAGGATGAAAATGATTCCATGAACCGGTACCTCACCCTGCGACGAGCGTGGAATGAATGTACCAAATATGGTGCGCAACGCCAGGCCAGTACACGGGCGGCGATCACTGTAGGACTGAAAAATCTGGCTCAGCGGGCAGGTTACAGCAATAAGGCCCGTATGGAGTGGGATATGGAATCCCGGCTGAGTGAACAGGTCGAATCGGTACTGGATGAGCAGGTCATGGGGGACTGGACGGTTGCCGTTGAAATGGAGGGATTGAAGACGAAGCTGCGCGTGCAGAAGGCGGGCAAACTGCTGAAAAGCGTCCCGGCCGGCCTGCGAAAGCATCCGGATTATAAAGCACTGCGCGAGCAGATGAAAATGCTCAATGAGCAGGCACGGCGCTTCCGTCTGGCGCTGGAAAACATGATGTGCAACGGTGAAACGCTGAACCCTGATGAACTGCGGAAATTGGGGCGAATCGCAGCCGTGCGGTTTCTGCTGTCCAACCTGATCGGCATCGATGCAGGTGGACATACGGGTCTGATCAATGCCGGGCAAGCAAAGCTTGCCGGTCTTGAGGGTACGCACTCCATCCAGGGAGATGTGCGTATCGCCCATGTGGACGATCTTTACCGGTCACAAATCCTGAGCCAGTGGCAAAGAAGTCTGGTGGAAGCGGGCCGGGTTCAGCCGTTCAAGCAGGCATTCCGCGAGCTCTATGTCGTGACGCCCGCAGAAGAGGCCACATCACCACGGAGCCACCGTTACGAGGGAAGAAACATCAATACGGCAATAGCATACCGCCTGTTGCAGAGTCGAGGCTGGTATTCACGGGGGAGTGATGGCGACTGCGATTGTATCCGGCTATTTCCGGATGAGAGCATGACAGCACACTGGTCATTTCCGGGCGTTCATCATTATTTCGTGGAAGACGAAACCCAGGTTGCCGATGTGATCGAATTTCGGCGAGGGCGGGATTTGATTCCTCTCAGTGAAGTGCCGGAGCGAATATTTTCCGAAGTCATGCGCGATGCCGATCTGGCGGTGTCGGTTGGCGCCGTCGATGATGACGGCGGTTACTGGTCTGCGGAAACGGGGGCATCCCGCATTGCCGTGGTGCATGAAGTAATGAACAAACTGGGATTTGACAACCTGAGTTTTGAGGATCATTTTGTATACATTCAGGGAAAGCGGGCGAAGTACCGCATCCACATGGGCAGCGGCAATATCCATATCATGCCGGGGGCCTATCTGTGTATCATACCGGAGCGGAAAGGGAAGGAAAAACCGATCTATCTGCCCTTTGCGGAGAGTGACCGGAAAACCACCGAGATTATCTCGAAGGTGATCATGCTGAGTGACGATGATCGTATTGATGATGCCAGCATCAATCGCCAGATCAATGCCGCTTTACGACCTGAATGAAGCATCTGCTCCGGTTCTATGCGGCGGTCTTTCTTGGCCAAAACGTGCGGGTGTTCAGGGAACTATGACCCTGTCCGGTTTTTGACACACCTGAAAAGGAAAAGCCGGACCGGATCTTCGAAATTACATCAGATGCTCACCACCTTGTCGGCCACCTGCATGGCGGTGACGATGTCGAGCATGTTGGTGGTTTCGCCCACCCGCTTTTGCTCCAGCAGACTGAAATGATCGAGGCAGGTGCCGCAGACCAGAATTTTCAGCCCGTCCTTTTCATATGCCTGAAGATCCTCCAGCACTTCGGATCCCTCGATGGCGAGCTTGACGCCGTTGTTCACAAGCACCAGGCGCCACAGTTCGGTCCCCATCTCCTTCAGAGTGCGCACGAAATTAATCATCAGCTTCAGCCCGAGGTCATCGTCTCCGAAGCCGATCCGATCGGTGGCGCACATGACCATGATCTTTTTGATTTCCGTTTCCATCTTCGATTTGGCGGCGGGCTTAGAAGTCGTGCTCGCCTCGTCGTCGCTGAGGGTGCCGATGACCCGATAATCGGCCCCTCTCGTTTCCAGCAGGGTCCGAAATCCCCGGGATTCCAGAAACCGCTGCACATTCTGCTGGGAGGCCGGGTTGTCCAAAACAACCCGGATGCGGTCGGGTGATTCGTCCTGAAGCACGGCTCTGGTTTGCAGCACCGGGGCGGGGCAGGCCAACCCTCGGGCGTCGATTTCTTTCATGATTTCATCTCCTGAGTTTGAATGGGCATCGATTCCTTTCGACGGGCGGATGCCGAAATCGCCTGCGGCGTTAATCCACCCGGATTGTTTCGTCCGGACCGGCGGTCACCGCTCCGATATCGGCGGCATCCGCGATTCCCGCATCCTTCAGGGCTAAAATCAGGTCGGCGACCTGGCCCTCACCTATGCTGATCAGCAATCCGCCGGATGTCTGAGGGTCCGCCAGGACATCCTGCCGGGTCCGTTCCACGGATTCGGAGAAGTCGAGCATTCCTTCCCGAAATTCCCGATTCCGATACGCCCCGGCCGGGATAAGCCCCATGGCGGCGAATTCGAGGGCTTCGGGGATCATCGGCACCCGCTGCGAGTCGATCCGAGCCCCGAGCCCGGACCCGCTCACCATTTCCGCCAGGTGCCCCAGCAGCCCGAATCCGGTCACGTCGGTGCAGGCCCCGACATCAAAGCGGTCCATCACCTCGGCGGCCTTCCGGTTCAGCGCGGCCATGATTCGGGTGACGGTCTCGACAAGATCGGCCGAAGCCAGATTGGCTTTGACAGCCGTGTTGACGATGCCGATTCCGAGCGGTTTCGTGAGCACCAGCCGGTCACCGGCCCGGAGCCGCTTTTTGGTGAGCACCCGATCCGGATGGACGAATCCGGTGACCGACAGCCCGTATTTGAGTTCCCTGTCTTCGATGCTGTGGCCGCCGATGAGCACCGTTTCCGCTTCGACGAGTTTGTCGATGCCGCCCTGAATCACCGCGCGCAGCACGGAGATATCCATCTCATTAACCGGAAACGCCACCAGGTTCATGGCGGTCTTCGGGGTGCCGCCCATGGCGTAAACATCGCTCAGGGCATTGGCGGCGGCGATCTGCCCGAACCAGTACGGATCATCCACAACAGGGGTGAAAAAATCGACCGTCTGGATCAGCGCCAGGTCGTCGGAAACCCGGTAGACACCGGCATCGTCCGCCCGGTCCAGCCCGATCAGAACATCTTCGTTGGTCGGAAACGCCAATCCGCAGAGCGCTCGGTCCAGCTCCCCCGGAGCCAGTTTGGAGGCTCAACCGGAACCGGCGACCGTTTCGGTCAGTCGTATCTTTTTAATATCGCTCATGAATAGTTTCCATTTTCAACATCGGGGTTTCTAACGTGCAGCTCAATTTCCCGGCAATGGCACGCATTGTTTTTGTCTATTTGACCTCTTCGATGGGGTAACCCGCCCCCTTCCAGGCGAAGATGCCGCCGGGATAGCGGTAGACGTTGGTATACCCCAGCTTGACGGCCCAGGCGGCGCCGTTATGGCTGCGGGTGCATTTGACGAAGCCGCAGTAGATCACGATGGGTTTGTCTTTGTCGTCACCCAGCAGGGCTGCAAAATCTTTCTTGGTTTTTCCGGCGGTTTCGTTGCTGTCCCACTGGTTCATATCCGGAATCGGAAAAAGGAATTGCGCCGCCCCCGGCACATGCATTTTCTTGTAGCTGTCTTCATAGGGCATGGAGTCGATGATCACCATCTCTTTTCCCGAATCGATCCACTGTTTCAGCTCCGCGGTGGTGACCAGATCGTATCCGCCCCGCCGCACCTCGCGCACGAGTTTGACCGCCTCCGCTTCTTTTTCCACCTCTTTCTCAAACTTGTTTTCGAACAAGGCCATCGCCGGAACCGTTAGTCCGAGTACCAGAACTCCCGTGATCATCCACGTCCGCATCCAATCAACTGTACACATCTTCCGTTCTCCTTCGTTTCAAAAATGAATCGATGAAATGTTTCACCCGAATGGGTCGGATGGTGCGGTATTCGCGCCATCCATACAAAAACACGATTCCCGCCAGCATCACCAGATCCCGGTAAAGGGCCGGCCGGAGCCCGTGAAACGCCTCGGCTTCCGGATCTTCCGGCCCGAAGCACCCGCAGTCGACATCGAGCCCCATTTGGATTCCATAGCCGAGAACCGCGATAAACAGTACCAGCAAGCCCGTGATCACCGACAAGCTTCCCCGGACATCGAAAAGCAGACCGACCCCGGCGACCACCTCCAGGCTCGCCAGAATGACGGCCACAGTCAGAAGAAGACCGTCGGGGACCAGCCCGTAGGCTTCGATCAACACCGCGAATGTGACGGGATCGAGCAGTTTCATGCTACCCGAATAAATGAACACCGACCCGAGAACCCACCGGATCGCCGGATAGCTCCAATCAAGAAATTTCATGGGTGAATCTCTCCTTTTCAGAAATGGATCAATGCAAAATGCATCCAAAGAATTGAATCGGTATCGGCAGTTTAGACCGGGTTATATCGGCCACGCTGATGCTCGAGCCGGACCGTCGGGAAAGACTTTTCCAAAACTGAAAAGGCGATGCGGGAAGGTACGATTTTGGCTGATAGCGTGTCTAACAAAACCCGGTTAGCGATAAAGCCGCTCAGGTAAAGCCGAAATCGTATGTCATGGCGGGTCGGTCACCTTATCTTTGGGTTACAGAAAATGCTCAATTACTGCGCTTTATGCCATCAGATATATTGATATGTCAAATTGTAAAAATCAATACTGTCATTGACTTCTTATCTGGAAAGTCAAAGTCGGTGCCGAACTTGAGGTGAGAAAAAAGATTAAAAGGGAGGCCGGATATTGAAAAAAAGAGAGGCTTCAGTCGATCCGCCGGATCGATGTGAAAAGGGAGGCGGGGAAACAGTGCGGGGTCAAAAACCCGCCAACAGGAAATCAAGAGCGGCCAGGATGACATCGCGCCGGTCTTTCAATGACATGATTTTTAGCCCGAGGATTCGAACCGGAACCCCGGCCAGCTCCGCTGTGGACATGAAAACCGTATTGTCTTCAATGTCGAACCGGGGGTTGAGGTGAATGATCGGTTTGCCCAGGGCCGCGTGAGAAATGAGCGGAACAACCACCCGTGTTGAAAGGCTGTCGAGAAGGTCTGCTTGGACATCCAGAAGGTAGGGGATATGGTCTTCGGTTTCTGCATTCGTATTGCCATACACGTCAAACTGTGCCATCAGAATGTCCTTTTTCCGTCACTGAAAACGCCCTTCTCCTCGATTCGATTGTTAAAAGCTTCAATGGCCTCCCGGTTTTCTTCTTTCCACCTTTTTTGTTTTGCATCCCGCAGCATTTCTTCGAGTTTCTGTTCCAGTGCCATCGAAAGATTGATGCGCAACGCCTTGGCCTGACGCAGTAGATCGCTGTTGATGCTGAGGTTGGCCGACTTTTTCGGGGCTTTGGAATTGTAAACGACTGTTGTCATGGGTATATCTCCTCTTAATGCGCATTTTTTACCCACATAGTATACGCGCATAGCGGAACGGATGCAAGCCTTTTGCCGATACAAAAACGGCCGCCGGCAGCAGCAGCCGGTCGGAATTGAATAGGTTTGCTTGATCGATATTAAAAAAAGCGAAACGGAGCCTGTTGTCGAACCTGCAACAGGATGGTATGGTGGATTTGCTATGGAAATGAATTCCCGCGCTCAAGACATTCTGAACACGGTCTTCGGATTTGAACGCTTTCACCCCCATCAGGAGCGGGTGATTCAAAACGTGCTGTCCGGCCGGGACACCCTGGCGGTGATGCCCACCGGCGGCGGAAAATCCCTCTGCTACCAGGTGCCGGCCCTGATCTTCGAGGGGCTGACGGTGGTGATTTCGCCGTTGATCTCCCTGATGCGGGATCAGACTCAGCAGCTCTCGGAAAACGGAATTCAAGCGGCGGTGCTGAACAGCGCGCTGTCGATGCAGGAATACCGGTTCCATGCGGAACGGGTCCGCGACGGCCGGGCCAAACTGCTCTATCTGGCGCCGGAAACCCTGCTGAAGCCGAATATCATCGACCTGCTGCGATCGGTTCGGATCAGCGCGGTGGCGGTGGACGAGGCCCACTGCATCTCCGCCTGGGGGCATGATTTCAGACCCGAATACCGCAACCTGGTTCGCATCCGCAACACCTTTCCCGGCGCCGTCTGGCTGGCCCTGACCGCCACCGCCACGCCCCGGGTGAGGGAAGACATCCTGGCCACCCTGGGATTTGCGGATGAAAACCTGATCCTTGCCGGGTTCGACCGGCCCAACCTCTTCATCGAGATCACCCCCCGGTTCGAACCGGAACAGCAGTTGATCCGGTTCGTGAACCGGTTCGAGGACGCATCCGGCATTGTCTATTGCCAGGCCCGCCGTACCGCCGACCATCTGGCACGGGTGCTCTCGGACGAAGGGATTCCCGCCCTGCCGTATCATGCCGGTTTGGACGCGCAGACCCGCAACCTGCATCAGCGGCGGTTCGTCATGGACGAGATCCGAGTCATTACCGCCACCGTGGCATTCGGGATGGGCATCGACAAGTCGGATGTGCGGTTTATCGTCCATTATGACCTGCCCAAGGATATCGAAAGCTACTACCAGGAGATCGGCCGGGCCGGCCGGGACGGGCTCACCGCCCATTGCCGGCTGATGTTCGACCCGGCGGATGCGGTGAAGATCCGACACTTTTTCAATGAAAAAACCGGCGACGAGCGGGCGGAGGCGGAAAAACGCCTTCAAGCCCTCCTGAATCTGGCCGCCTCCCGGCAGTGCCGCCGGGTCGGCCTGCTGGGCTATTTCGGAGAGACCGTCTCCGAGCCCGACTGCGGCCACTGCGACATCTGCCGAAAGCCGGAATCGGGCGGCGCCGATCTGACCCTTCCGGCCCAGAAATTTCTTTCCTGCGTCTACCGGACCGGGCAGAAATTCGGCGCGGCCCATGTGGCCGCCGTTCTGATGGGGGCCAATACCAAAAAGATCCGCCAATTCGGCCATGACCGGCTCTCCACCTACGGCATCGGCGCCGAACTGGACCGCCGGGGGTGGCGCATTCTGGGGCTCCACCTGCTGCAACAGGGATATCTGGTGCAGCATTCGGTTCACAAGTATCTGACGTTGACGCCTGCTTCCCGGGCGATCCTTCGCAATGAAGAACGCTTTTTTGCGGAGATGGAGATCACCGATTCAACCGAAGCGCCCGCCGATGATTCGGCATGGGAGGCGGATTACGACCGGGAATTGTTTCAGTCGCTTCGAACAATGCGAAAACAACTGGCGGATGACGCCGGCGTGCCGCCCTTTGTCATCTTCGGCGACCGAAGCCTGCGGGACATGGCGCTTCGTTTCCCCCAAAGCATGGAGAGCTTCGCCCGCATTCACGGCGTGGGGCAGGCCAAGCTGGAAAAATACGGCGCCGTTTTCGTGCCGCTGATTCGGGAATACTGCGAGGCCAAAGGGGTTGCGGAAAACCTGAATCTCCCGGCTGCCGCCGCCGCCCGAAAACCGGCGAGGACGCGGGATCGAAGCGTCCGGAAGCAGCGGTGCATCGCTATCGGAGAAGGGTTCAATTCCGGAGCGGATATCGATGATCTGGCCAAAACCCATGGCATCAAGCCGAGCACAGTCCTCAATCACTTAAAAAACCACCTTCTGAGCGGCGGCTCTCTTCCGGCGGACCGGCTCCGGAGGCTCAGTTCACTGCCGGAATCCCAATGCGATG
>JAABSQ010000006.1 GCA_011390315.1 Desulfobacteraceae bacterium | reverse complement strand
AACCTTCATTCAACAGGCCCGATCCTGCGGGGCATATCGGGTGCGCATCGCCGATACGGTGGGAATCGCCACCCCGGGGGCGGTGTTCCGAATCTTCGACCGCATGTCTCGAATCTCCGGCATCGACCTGGAATTTCACGGTCATAACGACCTGGGCATGGCCACCGCCAATGCCGTGGCCGCGGCCGAAGCCGGCGCCGACGGACTCAGCGTCACCATCAACGGTCTGGGCGAACGGGCCGGCAATGCGCCGCTGGAGGAGGTCTCCGCGGCATTGGCCTTTGCATCGGGTCGCAACTGCAATGTCCGGACCACCCGATTGATGGCGCTCTGCGCCTATGTGGCCAAGGCATCCCGTCGCCCGATTCCGGTGGGAAAACCGATCACCGGCGCAGGTGTTTTTCAGCATGAGTCGGGGATCCATTGCGACGGCCTGCTGAAGGACCCCCGCACCTACGAAGCCTTTCCCGCCGAAGCAGTGGGCGGAGACGAAAGGCGGTTCGTGATCGGCAAGCATTCGGGAACCAACATCATTCGCCACATCCTGAGAAAAAGCGGCATCGCGATCGGACGGGACCAGGCCGAGCGACTTCTGGACGCCGTGCGAACAGCGGCCGCCGTGAAAGGAATGTCGCTGTCGACGGAGGAACTGCTGATCCTGTATGATCGAACCTGCCGGCCCGAGAGCGGGTCTGCCGGGGAATGGATCGCGTCGAAGGCGGAGCGACTCCCCCGACATGCCGAGGCGGTATAGGACCTGTGGCCCGTGAATTCAGGCGGCGCCCGAGGAAAGAAGCTGCTTTCGGCCGCCTCCTCATTTTCCCCTTGATAATGAGGGGGTATTCTCGTATTCTGAATATGAGGAGGGAGGAGGCCATGAAGGATACTTACAAGACCAAGGCTCAGTTGATCACGGAGCTGGACCGGGCGCGCCGCCAGATCGGAGAACTCCGGTCCGAACTCGATGCATTGAAATCGAAAAAGAAAACCGGTTCGGACAGTCTGGAAAGCCGCCCGCCCCGCCGGGAAATCCGCACCCACCTCGAATTCATCGCCGATTTTGATGTCATCGAGGCCCGGGGGATCAATATCTCAGAGGGAGGGATCTGTTTTGAACTAGATGAAGACCTGCCCTTTGAGATGCGGTTCGAGCTGGACGGCAAACTGCACCAGCACCGGGCCAACCTGGTCTGGGTCAAGCGCAGCAGCGGGGGCGGATATCTTTTCGGGCTGATGTTCGTTCGTCCTCAGGCGGCGTCATCCTTTTAGTCTCAGCAAAATCAGGAGCTTCCGCCGGCCTGGTTCAGGCCAGCATGCCCCCGTCGCAGGTCAGGCAAGCCCCGGTGGTGTAGGAGGCGGCATCCGACACCAGATAGAGCACCGCTCCGGCCATTTCCGAGGGTTCGGCATGGCGCCCCATGGGTATTTGCCGCACCGCGTATTCATACAGCTCCTTATTCTGAATCAGGGCGCCGGCGAATTTGGTGTCGGTTAATCCGGGCAAAAGTGCGTTGACCCGAATGCGCTGAGGCGCCAGTTCCTTGGCAAAGGCCCGGGTCATGGAAATCACCGCCGCCTTGGATATGGAATAGATTCCCTGCATCATGCCCGGCCGCACCCCGTTTACCGAAGACACATTCACGATCGACCCGCCCCCGGTCTCCGCCATCAACCGGGCGCCGTGCTGAATCATGAGAAAAGGACCCTTGAGGTTCACATCCATGATCTTGTCCCATACCCCTTCATCCGCATCGATCATGTTGCCGAAAAAGGGATTGGCAGCGGCATTGTTGACCAGGATATCCAGCTTTCCGAACCGGTCGTCCACCTCCTGAACGAGGGCCTGAATCTGTTCCGAATGGCCCATGTGACAGGCGATGGCCTCGGCTTTTCCGCCCGACTTTCGAATCCTGTCGACGACCTTTTGAAGGTCCTCGATTTTTCGACTCACCAGTATGCAATAGGCCCCGTGTTCGGCCAATATATGGGCGACAGCCGCTCCGATTCCCCGGCTGGCGCCGGTAATCAGGGCCACCCGATCCTTTAATGAGAATAGATCCAAGTATTTTTCCTCCTGTTCGAAAACCGGCGTATTCACACCGGATGAATGATTCAGTTTCAGTGACCCTCGCTTTTTTCAAGAGACGCGGTTCCGATAATGCCGCCAGGCCGATCCGTAAAACCCGAGATTCACCACCAGGACCAGAGCGCCCAGAACAAACTGGAGTTCCCGGGTCAGCCCGGCCGGATAGAGTAGCGGCATCATATAATGATCTACAAAGCCGGTCTCGTATCCACCGGCCCCGCCCCAGCTTCGAAGGCGATTTTCCAGCGGCGTCAGCGGGCAGATTCGGCCGGAAAATTCAATGGACGCTCCCCACACAGCGGCCGGCAGATGCAGCCATGCCGTCCATTTTCGCCAGAACAGCAGTGCGCCGCCGAAGAGCACAAAGAGCACAAACAGGAAGTGGATGACCACCACCAGATCCGCCAGAAAGCGATACACGGCGCGCCCCCCTCAGGATCCCCGGAAACCCGGCTGAAGCAGCGATTCCCGGCTGCTCATTTTCCAGTACCGCCCTTCGGCATCGATCATGCAAAGCACCATTACGCCCCGCTTTGAATCATCCACCCGGTCAGCCACATTCCCGCGAGAACCAGGATGCCGCCGCCGATGTTGTTGATGAAAAAATTGACCACCGCCACATGACTGCCGGCCCGCATGTAAATGACCGATTCCAGAGCATAGGTGGAAAAGGTGGTGAGGGCGCCCAGAAACCCGGTCATGAAAAAAAGCCGGGCCGAAGGGCTGAGCAGCTGGGTCCGCTCCGCAAGGACAAAAGCCACCCCGATCAGAAAACAGCCGGTCATATTGGCCAACAGGGTCCCCCAGGGGAAGCGGATGCCCAGGCAGCGGACCGCCGCCAGAGAAAACGCATACCGGCAGGCCGCCCCCAGGCTTCCCCCGGCCATCACCATCAACACGTTATACAGCACAGTCACACGACACCTGAAATCCTGCCCGCCCATCCGGTCGGAACCCTGAAGATCACCCCGGAAAAAGCCTGTCTTCAATCCGCATGGATCAACCGGTCCCCGTCGCCACCGTCCATACCACATAGGCCGCATACAGCCCCAGAAGTCCCCATCCCTCCTTTTTGCTGAGCAGCCGGTCGGTATACAGAAACGTGAAAAGGACCACCACCGTCCCCATCAGGATCAACACCGAAAGAATCAGGTCTTCGGTGCCCACGGCAATAACCGGGCGTCCGAAAAAAAGAAGCGCCAGTGCCCAGGGAAATCCGAGACCCACCAGGATGTCGAAGATATTGGATCCCACCGCATTGGCCACCGCCATATCCCCCCGCCCCTGACGGGCCACCAGAATGGAGGCGATCAGATCCGGGGCCGAGGTCCCCGCGGCCAGAATGGTGAGGGCGACGATGACCGGCGGAATGCCGACGGCATTGGAAAAAATCACCGCCGTGTCCACCAGAAACCAACTGATGAGGACAATCAGCAGAATGGAGACCCCGAATGCCCGAAGATAGTGTTCCTCGGGATTTCCGGCCGCCCATCCCACTACCCGGCTGATGATCGCATTGATGCGGCTGAAAAGACCGCCCCCGGTTCGAATCTCTTTTTCGGCTGTCTCCAATTTTTCGATCGGGTCCACCTCTTTGATGGGCGCCATAAACAGAAACGCGAGATATCCGGCATAAAACATCAAAAACACCAGCGCGTCACTCACGGTGATTCTGCCGTCCCAGAAGGTGACCAGCAGGATGAGGATGCTCATGAGATAAAAAACGGTATCCCGAACAATGATCGGAAGGGTGATGCGGGCCTCCCGAACCACGGCGCATACCCCGGTGATGACCAGAATATTGAAGACCGCCGAACCGACGATGGTGCCGATCCCCATATCGCTGTGGGCGCCGCCGTCTTTGAACAGGGCCAGCACGGCAATGGAGAGCTCCGGCGCCGACGACCCCATGGCCATCAGCGAAGCCCCGGCCACATTGGAGGGCAGTTTCCACCGAAGGGCGATCCGATCCAGGCTGGGAATAAAGAATTCATCCGTAATGACCGATAAAATGTAAATAGCCGCCGCAAGGGCGGTCAAACTGAAGATGGCGGTCATCTTTTCTCCGGAATGGAAGAATTTTCAGACCTCTTATCCGCTTCCCGAGCCTCCACCACGCAAAAGAGCCCTTTTCCTTCCACCGCAGGGCGAAAGCAGAGGTTGTCGGAACGGCAGGCGGCCCGGGCCGTATCGCCCGATTTCCATCGTTTGATCAATTGCGGTTCCCGAATCAGGGGACGGGAAAGGGCGATGAAATCGGCCTCCCCGGATTGGACCAGCGCTTCGGCCACCTCATAAGATCGAATGCCGCCCACCAGAATCAGGGGAAGCCCGACTTGCGCCTTAAACGCCCGGGCCGCTTCTCGGTAATACACCTCGTCGGTTGCGGTTTTGATTTTTCCGAGGCGGACCGGGTTCAGTTTGGCCGGTGAATTCTGGGTGCCGCCGCTCATTTCGACGGCGTCGAGACCGGCTTCTTTCAGCCGCCGGGAGACCTGAATCATTTCCGAAACCGTAAACCCCTCGCCCTGGACGAAATCCTCGGAGTTGATTTTGATGAGCACCGGATACTCCGGTCCCACCGCCTCGCGGACCCGGTGATATGTCTCCAGTACGATCCGGGCCCGGTTCTCCAGGCTGCCGCCGTACGAGTCTGTCCGCCGGTTGTAAAAGGGCGACAGGAACTGGCTCAGAAAATAGCCGTGGGCCGCATGCAGCTGCACCCCGTCGAAACCCGCCTTTTGGGCCCGTTCGGCGGCCAATCCGAAGGCTTCAACGGTTTCGGAGATCTCCGACCGCGTCATTTCACGGCAGGCGGCGCCGCTTTTACCCGTAAAGGGCGAGGGCCCCGCCGGCTCGGTTCCGGTGAGATCCGCATCGGCATGACACCCTGCATGAGCAAGCTGGAGAATAATTTTGCCGCCGGCCTCATGAACGGCGGCGGCCATATCGGATAATCCGGGGACCAGGCGGTCTTCATACACCCCGAGCTGCCGAAAACTGGCCTGACCCGCAGGCAGCACATAACTGTGGCCGGAGATAATCAGGCCGACCTCCCCAAGCGCCAGTTGCCGCATGTATTCGATCAATTGAGTCGTGCAGGCGCCTTTTTCATCGGCCATCCCCTCCCAGGTGGCGGATCGGACAAACCGGTTTTTCACTTCCAGACGGTTGATGGAGACGGATTCGAACAATTCGGACATTTTCCCCTCTTTCATTGAAACTTTTTACCGATAGAAAACGCCTGGCCGATCCACCCGCCGATGCCGTGATAGGTCCGTGCTTCCGGAGCGAAGATCATGGGCCTGACCTTTTCAATGTCCGGCAGGCCGTTTTCCCCGAGCACCGTTTCATCGGCCTGAATATCCAGAATTTCGCCGATAAACTGCGTGTGGAGACCGATGTCGACGGTGTGAATCACCTTGCATTCCAGAATCAGGGGGCATTCCGCCACATAGGGCGCATCCACCGCTTCGCTTCGAATCGGGGTCAGGCCGGCCCGTTTGAATTTGTCGGTTTTTTTGCCGGAGACGATCCCGGCGTAATCGGCGGCGGCCGCCTGATCCTGGGAAGGGATGCTGACCGTAAACGCTTTCCGTTCCATGATGCTGCCGTGGCTGTAAGTAGCCGGCCGTAGGGAAACGGACACGCAGGGCGGCTTGGAACAGCAGATTCCGCCCCAGGCGGCGGTCATGATATTGGGCCGGTCATCGGCATCATAGGTCCCCACCAGCCAGACCGGGGTGGGCAGGGCCAGCGGTTTGGGCCCGATGGATTTTTTCATGGTTTTTCTCCGGAGGCGCTCACGGCGGCGCTTAACAGGGTTTCGAGGGTCGCGTCGGAAACCGGCGCATCGGTGTATTTTCGAATGCTTCTTCGATGATGTACGGCTTCAAAAAAATTCAAAAGATTCCTCCTTGAAAAAGGGGGGTGGATGCAGATCGGCTTCAACGGAATGGGTCAGCGTATCGGAAAATCCGACTTCTGGCAAGGGGGTGAATTCGGTCAGGAAACTTAAGACAGACCCGATTGGGGATTGACACCGCATGCCGCATTCCGTAGTTTTCTCCAACCGTTTTCAAAACCATCGATTCGAAACCGAAAAAAATCGGAAAAAGATGACTTACCTGTACCAGAAGACAAATCGGTTTTTCGCCCAGGTATCCACAGGGATGGAGGAATCAGGCGTCGCGGAACTATCGGAGCTGGGAGCGAAACAGGTTGAGCCCGCTTTTCGCGGCATTCATTTCAGGGCCGATCATGCCGGCCTCTATCGGGCCAATTACCTGGCCCGGACCCTCACCCGAATACTGGCCCCGCTGAAAACCTTCCGCTGCCCGGACCCCGACGCCCTTTATCGGGAAGCCCGTGCCGTGCCGTGGCCGGAAATCTTCAGTGTCGACCGCACCTTTGCGGTTTTCGCCAACGTGTCCCACAGCAACATCACCCACTCCCAATTTGCCGGGCTTCGCCTCAAGGATGCGGTGGTCGACCGGTTTCGGCAGGAACTGAACCGTCGTCCGAATATCGACCCCCGGAACCCGGATCTCTGGCTCAACCTGCATATCCACAAAAACACCGCCACCCTCAGCCTGGACGCCTCCGGCGGTTCTCTTCACCGCCGGGGATATCGTCTGAACGCGCTGGAAGCCCCCATGCAGGAAACCCTGGCCGCGGCGATCATTCGGTTATCCGAATGGAACGGCGGCAGACCGCTCTATGATCCCATGTGCGGCGCCGGAACCCTGCTCTGCGAAGGCCTTATGCACGGCGCCCGAATTCCGGCGGGTTTTCTGCGACCCCGATTCGGGTTTCAATTTCTGCCGGATTTCGACGAAACGCTGTGGCAGGCGGTCAAAAAGGAGGCGGACCAGGAAATCCATCCGCTGCCACCGGGACGAATTCAAGGCAGTGATGCTTCGCACCGTGCGGTGGACATCGCACTGGAAAACACGCGAACCCTGCCCCACGGAGAAAGGGTCCGTATCACTCCGGCTCGATTTCAGGACATGTCAGGCCTGGAAGACGGCGTCCTGGTCTGTAACCCGCCCTATGGGGTCCGGATGGGAGATAAACCGGCGGTCGGGGATTTAATAGCGGCGTTCGGGGATTTTCTGAAACAGCGGTGCAAAGGGTCCGCCGCCTTTCTCTATTTCGGAGATCGGGAACTGATCAAACGGGTGGGACTCAAACCGGCCTGGAAAAAACCGCTTCGAAACGGTCCTCTGGACGGACGACTCGTGAAATATGAGTTGTATTAGGCCATTCGAATACCGAAGACGTCAGGGTTTTCGAAAAACCGTTCCCCGCCGCACCCGATCGTTGGATCATTCGCCTCATTCGCCATTATGGTTTCAAGATTCAAGGTTCAAGGTTCAAGGTTCAAGCTCCGCCCGACCGATAGTTGGATCATTCGCCATTATGGCTTGACACACAGAAACCGTTTCACTATCATAATCTAGAAAATGAATTTTTATCATTATTTGAACTTTCCAGGGGTTCCGCTGCCGTGAAAAACATCCTGATCGTCGATGATGATCCCGCCAATCGAAATCATCTCTCATACGAACTCAACCCGTATGAGGAGATCGGAATCCATACCGCGGAGGATGCCCGGCAGGCGGCCAAACTTCTAGGGTCCCATACCATCGATCTGGTCATCACCGAACTGGATCTGCCCGATATCGACGGCCTCAAACTGCTGGCCTATCTGAAAAAAAAATTTCCGGCGGTCCGGGCGATGGCCATGGCCCGCAATTACACCCGAAGAATGGAATCGGGCATGGCCCATTTTCAGGTGGCCGACCATTTTACCAAACCCCTGGATATGGATGTCGTGGTCGAATCCGTTTTACAGGAGTTGGGGATCACCGGCGGCGGACGCATTCACGGAATCAGCCTGGCGTCCTTTCTTCAATTGGTGGACCTGGAACAGAAAACCTGCACCCTGATCGTCAAATCCAAAAACAAACGGGGGCGCATCTTCTGCCGGCTCGGGAATGTGATCGCGGCGGAAGCCGAAGGAGAAACCGGAAAACCGGCTCTGTACCGGCTTCTGTTCTGGGAGCGGGCCGTCATCGAGGTGGAAGAAGGGTGCCGAAACAACTGCCCGGAGATCGACCAGCCGCTGATGTACCTCCTCATGGAGGGGCATCGAATGCAGGACGAGGTCGAACAAGCCGAACCGGTCGCGGTTCCGGTCGAGATCGAAAAGGAGGCGGAAACCCCGATTTTACTCGAAAACGGTCCGCCCGACCCCGGGATTCGGGAAACAGACGCGGTACAAGACCGGATCGAGGCCCTGGCCGCCCTTTTGAACCGTGCACCGGAAATCGACGAATACGGCATATTCGATCCGCAGGATCGGCTTCGAGAGAAACGTTTCCGGTCCGGTCCCCCGAAAAGCCTCTCTCCGTCCGTCTGTTTCGACCTCGGCGGAGAACTGGCCGATCTGCTGGGTTCCGGACCTTTCAAGTACATGGACCTGACGGTTTCGGGTCGGATGCGGTACTCGGTATGCAGACACGAGGAACTCTTTCTCGTCCTGGGCCTCAGACCCGGCAACCGAATTCCGGCACTGATCCGTAAATACCGGCTTCAGAAGTAAGGATATCATGAACGCTGCTCTCGAAGAGATCAAAACCATTCCGGGGGTCATCGGCGGCCTGCTGTATCATCCTCAAAAAGGCGTGCTGGAGAGCGACCTGCCCGCCGTTTTCAAAGAACCCAAGCTGCTCAAAATGGGCCGCATCCTGGTGAAGATGTATTCCAGCGGCCGATCCAATTTCTCCGACCTGACCGAATTATCCCTCTATTATGAAGAATCCCTGGTCATTATTCGCGAGCTGGAGGAAGGCCTCTTTTTGATCATTGTGGGTGCGCCGGATCTCAACACGAATCTTCTGACCATGACCCTGAATCTGCTGATGGAGGAACCGGATTCCCGTTCAGCGCCCCCCGCCCCGCCGCCGCCCCGGACGCCGGCCAAACAGAAACAGGCGCCCATCGCCGACACCCTTCTGGAAAAAGGCCCTATGGCGGAATCCCTGAAGGCCATGCAGAGCGAACTGGCCAAGGTGGTGGGCCCCATGTCGAGGATCATCTTCATGGATGCTCTCAACCGGTGGATCGACACCGCCACCCCGTCTCCGTCCACCTACCCGGCCCTGGTGGATATTCTGGCCGATGAAATCAACGACCCCGAAAAGATGGCCTACTATCAGCAGCTGATCGCCCCGTATCTCGATCCGGAAGAAAGCGATGCGGATTTCTCGGGCGGACGGAAAAACGAGAAGGAATAGGCATGGCCAACCTGGAAGCATTTGCCCAGCGGGTCCTCAAAATCGAGGGTGTGGAACAGTTCATTTTTATTCGAAACGACGGCCATATCCTGATTCACAATATGGAAAACCCCCAGAGTCTCTCCGCCCTGACGGCGTTTACCGGGCTGAGCGGCGATGCCCTTCGCACCGTCATCGGAACCACCTATTTCAAGCACCTGAGCTTTTCCCGAGGCGGCAAAGAAAACTTCCTGATTTTTCCCCTGGACAATTATTTTCTCGGAATTCTCCAGCATGCCGAAGCCTATACCCCGGATGTGGTTCAACGGGTCAACCGGCTGATTCAGGCGATCACCCGGTCCAGAACCGCGTCCGGATAACAGGCGAGTCAAAAAGGAAGGAGACGTTCCATATGCAGCGATATATCGGGTGGGCGGTCTGCCTTGCCGGTTTTTTCATTCTTTTCGGGGTCGGATTCGGCCCGGGACCCATCGTCGGCGCCCAGCAGGAACCCTTGAATGAAAAACCGGATCTCGATCAGCAAGTCCGCCGATGGGCCGATGAATGCAAAGCAGAAATCGAGTCGGCCTTTCAAACCCTGCTGGGGACCGGTACACTCACAGAAGCCCAACTCTTCGACACCTTCTATATCCCTATTCCCGACACCTATCCCCAGAAATACCATACCCAATACGACGTCAAACTGGATGACGCCATTCAGGAAATCCTGGACCGGTATCTCAAAAAAGACCGGCGCATCGTCTTCGTGGTGGCGGTGGACCGAAACGGATATCTCCCCACCCACAACAGCCGGTATTCCCTGCCCCTGACCGGCGACCGGGAACAGGACATTTTGCACAACCGGACCAAACGGCTCTTCAACGACCGCACCGGACTGGCTGCGGCCCGCAATACCCGGGCCTTCCTCCTTCAACAGTACAACCGGGATACCGGCGAGGCGATGTTCGATCTTTCCGTTCCCCTCTATATTCGAGGCCGCCATTGGGGAGCGGTCCGTTTCGGCTATACCCATCCTTAATTTTCGGAAAGGCGCAGATCCATGATCCAACTGATTCAGCGGAAGATCGGGGTTCGAATCGCCCTTCAGGTCAACCTCCTCCTCCTCCTGGTGCTGACCATAGGCGGGGTCCTGATCTATCAGCAGCAGAGCCGCCGTCTTGAGAAACAGCTGCTGGATAAAGGCAAACTGGCCTCCGTTTTGGGCGCCAAGAGCGTCGGGCGGATTATGGAAGAGGCCGTCGACAACGGGGTGCTCACCCTTCAGGAGGCCCTGGATGTCGAGTATACGGAAATCCCGGGATTCACCCCGGCCAAATACCATACCCGGTATGACTGGTATACCGACAAGGCGGTTCTGACCCTTCAGGATGAAATCCTCAAATCACCGGACATCCTGTATGCCGTGGCCCAGGATGTCAACGGCTACATCCCCACCCACAACACCCGCTACAACCGGCCGATTACCGGAGATCCCCAAAAAGACCTGGTGGGCAACCGAAGCAAGCGAATCTTTTCCGACGAGGTGGGGCTGAAGGTCGGCAAAAATGAAACCCCCGGATTCGTGCAGGTCTATCCCCGGGACACCGGAGAGATGGTGTGGGATATTTCAAGCCCGATCCATGTAAAAGGAAAGCACTGGGGCGGGTTTCGCATGGGCTTCGGTCTGGCGGCGGTGAACCGGGCCAAGGACAGCCTTATGACCTCTCTGGTGATCACTATGGCGGTGATTCTGCTGGTCTCCATGACGTCCACCTTTATCCTCATTCATCGAGCCCTTCTGCCCCTCAAGAATTTCACCCGCATCGCCTCGAATCTGGCGGACGGAAATGTGGGAGAAAAAATCGAATACCGGGGCCAGGATGAAATCGGCCGCCTGGCCGATGTCCTGGAGCGGTTGCGGATGAGTCTCAAGGCGGCCATGGATCGCCTCAGCCGCCCCGGATAACCCGAATCCGCATCGGATCAGGGGCGTCAGTTTAGCCTTGACACTTCTGCCGCATTTCCCTAAATCACGGAAGGACATAGAAAAACCGTATCTTTATCCGCCTCCCGCGCAGAAGGGGGGCGAACCGGAGACCGCTCATGCCGCAAGAAAAAGAGATTCAATTCGGCATCGCCGCCAAAATTCTGACCGCCATGCTGATCGTGGCCATTGTGCCCATCTCCGTGAGCTGGTATATCAATCACCTGGCGATGATCGAGGAAATGACCGAGCAGGTGGAGGCGGATCTGACCGGGGTCTCCGAAAATCTGACCGTCTATGTCAACGGATGGGTGGAGATGAACCGGCGCATGCTGACCCAGAACGCCGCGCTGGAATCGATCCGGTCCATGGCCCCGGCGGCACAGAATCAGGTCCTGAGAACCATCCCTCGAACCTATCCCTGGACCTACCTGGCCTTTACCTGCGATCCCGACGGCATGAACATCGGCCGAAGCGATGATGAACCGCTGAAGGATTACAGCGACCGGCTGTACCTCAAGCAGGTTCAAAACGGGGCGGCGCTGGGCCAGCAGGTCCTGGTGGGCAAAACCTCCGGGGTGCCGGCCCTGGTCCTGGCGGCGCCCATTCCCGGTGAAGCGGATCGTTTGGGGGGGATCATCGCCATCGCCATGAAGATCTCCGACATCTCCCGAAGAATCACCGGCGCCAAGATCGGAAGAACCGGGTTTGCCTTTCTGCTGGATGCCACCGGCAAGGTCATCGCCCACCCGTCCGAGGAATTTTCCAAAACCCGCAAGGATCTGAACACCCACCCGGCGTTTGTCGCCCTCAAAAGCGAGGGACGGAATTACATCGAATTCAAGGATGAGACCGGAAAACAGGTCATCGCTTTTTCCGGCAGGACCGACCCGGGATGGATCATGGTGGTTCAACAGGATTATGCCGAGGCATTTCTGCCGGTCCGGATCGCCAATCGGGTCGGGCTGGTCATTCTTCTGCTCACCCTGATTGCGGTCCCCCTGGTGGCCTATCCGCTTTCCCGAAGACTCACCACCCCCCTTCGGAACCTGACCGATGTGGCCGACGAATTCAGCCAAGGCGCATTGGAGCGCAAGGTGCCGGAGATTCATCGAAAAGACGAAATCGGCGCCCTGGCCCGGGCCATCGAACGGCTCGGGGTGAGCGTCAAATACGCCATGGAGCGGATCGAGCGGGCCCATCGCTGAGCCGGCGGACGCCCCGGCGACCTCATGGATAT
>JAABSQ010000005.1 GCA_011390315.1 Desulfobacteraceae bacterium | reverse complement strand
GTTCAGGACAAGTGTTTCGTTTCCGGCCACCTGGGTTTCCGGAAAGGCGACCCCGCCGATTTCAACCGCATATCCGCAGGAGGGAACCAGAAAAAGGGTAACCAGAAAGGTGCGCAACAGCCATTTTAATATCATATCAGCTCTTTCTTTCCATAAAAAACCCCCAAGCCCTGGCAACCCCGGGGAATGGGGGGATGAAATTCATTCGATGAAAAGGTTCGATCTGAACCATTCCTGATAGACAAGGAACCGAAAAAATCCCGAATCGGTGATTCAAAGCCCGGTATCAGTCTCCCATCTCGGCCATATAATCATCATAGATCGATTCAAGAGAAAGTTTATGCTTGGCCTCCTCCTGGCGAAGCACCTTGAAGAGATCTTTTACCTTCTGGTCGTCGGCCTTATCATGAAGATCCCGGTAGAGATCGAGGGCTTTTTCTTCGCGCTTCATGGCCAGAAGCAGCATATCCCGGTATCCCATGCCGGGTTTGTATTCGATATCTTCCATATAGTTGCTGCGTTTGATGTCTTTGATCCATTTGAAGTTGTAATCCTGAATGCTGTCATCGACCCCATGGTCTTCGAGATTCTCCAGCATGTGCTTGTGTTTCAACTCCTGCTGGGCGAACTCCTTGAGCATCTCCTTGGAACCGGAAAAGGGTTCCTGCTCGCTGGCTTCCAGGTAAAAATCGGCCGCTTCCTGTTCCTTTTCGATGGCGAAATCAACAATCTCTCTCAAATTTTCAAAACTCATATTTTCTCTCCTTTTCTGTTATTGATGGGCTGTTGAGGATTATGTTACCATTGCAATGAACCGATCACATCCGTCAGACTGGTGAATCGATGGCGAACCAGGTAAGCTTCGATGCCGTCGATGATGTCCAGAGTCGCCCGGGGGTTTACAAAATTGGCGGTGCCCACCTGGACCGCGCTTGCACCGGCGATCAGAAACTCGAGGGCATCCGAAGCGGTCAGAATGCCGCCGATGCCGACGATCGGCACATCCACCGCTTGGGCCGCCTGCCAGACCATCCGCACCGCGACGGGCCGAATCGCCGGCCCGGAAAGCCCGCCGGTGATATTGGCGATTCGGGAGCGCCGATTTTCGACATCGACGGCCATGCCGGTGAGGGTGTTGATCAGCGAGACGGCATCGGCCCCCGCCTCCACCACGCTGCGGGCAATGACGGTAATATCGGTGACATTGGGCGACAGCTTGGCCATCAAGGGCAGATCGGTTCTTTCTCGAACCGCGCGAATGACCGCATGGGCGGCCTGTGGGTCCACCCCGAAGGCGACCCCGCCGCTTTTGACATTGGGGCAGGAGATATTGACTTCGACCCCGGCGATCCCCTCGATCTCTTGAATCCGCTCCGCCAGCCGGGCGTATGCCTCTACCGATTTACCGTAAATATTGACCCACACCGGGGTGGAAAGGGTCTGCAGGTAAGGAAGCTTTTCCGCGGCAAAGGCCTCGATGCCCACGTTTTCCAGACCGATGGCGTTCAGCATTCCGCAAGGGGTTTCGGCGATTCTCGGGGGCGGATTTCCCCGACTGGGTTCCAGGGACAGCCCCTTGACGACGATTCCCCCCAGCCGATTCAAGTCGACCAGCAGTGAGAATTCCCGGCCGTAGCCGAATGTGCCGGATGCGGTCATGACCGGATTTTTCAATGGAACGCCGGCGATGCGGACGCTCAAATCGGGTGCTTGGGCCATGGCTTGAAAGGATTCGATTACCTGTAAATCATGTTCCCACGAGATCGATCCGTCATTCAGAAATGTTTTCTATTTCGAACAACCAATCATGGGAGAATTTTTCCATTTGCCTGAATTTAACGATTCCAGAGGGAAATCGCAAGACCAAAATTTCCGGAGAGCATGGCCGCACAGGCCAGCAGTCGGTCGGATTCAGGGGTGCGCTGCAAAGACCGGGACCGCCGGGCGTGATAATACATGGACTCGAAATCCTTCGAATGAAACGCCCGGACCGCTTCGGTTCGGTGGTCTTCGGCCCGCTTTTCGATCTCCAACAACGGCTTCAGATCGGTTTTGCACCGGTGGCAGGAATCCCCGCCCCGGTGCTCGGCCCGGCATGTGGGGCAACGGTCCATACTCCGCTATCCGATGTAAAAAAGGATATCGTCGAGTTCGGCCTGCTGCCGTTTCGCCTCTTCCAGATTTCCGGATTGAACCGAATCCCGAATATCCTCCATAAGGTTGATCATTTCATCCCGGTCCTCTTCCGGAGCGCCGTCGAGTTTTGACTTGGCCAGGTTCAGGGTCTCGGCGATATCCTCCGGCATATTCAGCTTATCGGCCTCGATCTCTTCGCTGAATCCGGCTGCAGGTTCCTCATCCTCAGCCCATAAAGCGGCGATCCGCTCCTTGGACTCGGAAAACGCCTCCTCGGAAAATTCAGAAAAGGCATTTTCGATGACCGCGTTGATTTTGCGGCCGGTCTTCTTTTCGACGGCCTGGATCTTTAAAATCCCGTTGAGGTCGAGATCATAATTAAGAAGGATAATGCTCCCCTGAGGCGCTTTGGTGAGTTCAAACCGGTAATTTCCGATCCGCACGTTGTCTAGAGCGATCGGTTCCTCCCCCTGGTACACATTGATTTCCACCGCCTCCTGGTCGTCGTAGACCGTGTAAAAGGCTTCGGTTCTGGCGGTCGGGAGTTTGGTGTTTCTGCGGATCAAAGGCACGAACTGATGGTGGGTGGGGACCCCGTTCACCTCCCCCAGAGCGGAGGTGCCGAAGGTATAGGGGGTGATGTCCAGCAGAATTCCGGAGCTGTCCAGACCCATTTCCCTGCCGGCCTGAATGGCCGCCCCCAATGCCACGCAGAGATCCGGATCGATCTCGCCGTGGGGCATCCTTTGAAATTTTTCCTCCAGCATTTCGGAAATCCGGGGAATCCGGGTCGACCCGCCCACCAGGATGATCTTGTCGATGGCCGAGGGCAGCGACTCCGAATCCTTGAGGGCCTTGTTGACCGATTCCATGGTGCGCGCCAGGTCGTCTTCGATCATCTCCTCGAAATCATTCCGGGAAAGCTCATAGGAGAGATGCACAACCTTGGATCCCCGCTTGCCGATGTGGTCTTCTTCGATTCGGGCGTAGGGGGCCGAGGAAAGCTCGATTTTAGCCCCTTCCGCGGCACGCTTCAGACGCGCCTTCAAAACCGGATCATCCCTGTCGGTCAGCTTCAGCTCGCCGGTGCAGTATTCCATCAGCCGATCGGCGATCTTTTGATCGAAATCGTCGCCGCCCAGGTGATTGTCTCCGGTGCTGGCCAGCACCTCCACCACCCCCTGTTCGATTTTGACGATGGAGACGTCGAAGGTGCCGCCCCCAAGGTCGTAAATCAGAATGCGCCTGGGTTCCGCCTGGGTGCTTTCATAGGCCAGGGCCGCGGCGGTGGGTTCATTGATGATCCGCACCACCTCCAGGTCGGCCAACCGGCCCGCTTCCCGGGTGGCGTGCCGCTGGGCGTCGGTAAAATAGGCCGGCACCGTAATCACGGCTTTGGACACAGCCCGGCCCAGCACCTTTTCCGCCCGCGCCTTCAAGGCTTTCAGTATGAAGGCGGAGATCTCTTGGGGCCGGTACCGGTTCTCTCCCATGGGAATTTCGGTATCCGTCCCCATCAGCCGTTTCACCGACATCACCGTCCGCTCCGGGGCCAGCACCGCCTGGTTTCTGGCTTCGGCGCCGACGATGATGCCGCCCCGGGCATCGATTCCGACGCAGGAGGGAAAGATGCCGTTGTCCCGGTCGGTTAACACTTCCGCATTTTCATTGATAATATAGGCGACCTCGGAGTTGGTGGTTCCGAGATCAATACCGACGATCGGTTCCATACGTTTTCCCTTCTTTCTTCTTGATTGCAGTAATGATAGAAAATGGTCAGGATACGACCACCACTTCGGCGGTCCGAATCACCTCGTCCCCGCGGACAAACCCGCCGAGCTGCTCTTCGACCACGATTCCTTTTTTTTTCTCGGGGCCGGGGCGGGTGTCCACCGCCCGCATGATTTTGGGATCGAAGGGTTTGCCCACCGCCTCCACCGGACGAATCCCCACCCCCGCCAGGGCCCGGTCGAAGCGGCGCAGGGCCATGGAGTAGCCTTCGATCACCCCTTCGAGATTTTTGGGCGAAGGCCTGAAAAAGCCGCCGGACCCGGATGCCTCCCGGGCCGCTTTCAACCCGCGGACCAGGGCATCCCGTACATCCAGAAAGGGACGAACGGCACTGATTTCAATGTCCTGCTTCCACTGGGCCTGGCGGGCGTCGTCTCGATTTTCAACCGCGTTTCGAATACGATCCTCCACTTTTTCGAATTCCCCGGCCAGTGCGGTGATCGCCTCGGCCATTCGCCTGTTTTTATCCCCGAGTGAATCGAGGGTCGCCTCGGTTTTTTGAAAATCCTGGATGAATCGATTGAGCGCCAATACCCCCTTGTTCTGCTCCCGGTTCTGAAGCCGCACCTCCTGCCGAAGAGCCGTGAATTCGGCAAGAAGCGTCAGCAGATCGGCCGATTCCGGTCCTGAATCTTCACCGGGCGGCGGGGTCTCGGGCAACGTCTCCAACCAGGTGCGGAAATCCGCCATGGCTTTTTCCTTCCACCCGTTTTCTTCATTGAAGACCGTTTCAGAAGGAGGTGTATGCCGAATCGGAAAATACCGTTGCACCGGCCGAACCAGACGCTCCCGCATCATATCCCCGAGCCATCGGCGGCAGGCGGCGATTCTTCGGCTGAAATCAGTCTTCATTTTCCGCATCGAACAAGGTTTTCAGATTCACCGGCCGCCGGACCGGCCGCCGGGATGCGGCCAGGGTCAACAGCCCGTCCTCCGGTTCTTTGATGCTGAGGCCGCCGAAAATCTTCCCGAGAATGCGCCGCCGCCGGTTCTGAAGCGCTTCATAGGCCTCGGTCACCTGTTGAAACCGAACCGGGTCCTTTTCCGGGGTATACTGTTTGACCAGCCGCAGGTAGCTGTTTCGAATCTCTTCATCCGTGGCATCTTCAGGCACATTCAGAATAAAATAATAAGGCAACATATCATCCGTTCCAGTCTATTTCTTTCGGGCCTTCCCGTACAACAGAACCTGAGCTTCCCGGGAGAGTTTGGATTGCGTGCCGGTCTGTTCCAATACCCGGCCGATCATTTTCATTTCCCGTTTGGCATCCGGGTCGGTTGTAAACAGCATGTTCCGCATCTGCTTGATCAGGTGGTTCGGATACCCCCTGATCTCGAGGGAGTCCACCCAGTCTTCCGCCTCCTCGATCACGAACCCCAGTTCTTCTTTGAAGGCGTCGGTTTCGGTCATTCCGATTTTCGACAAGACCTCCAGCGCTTCAAACAGCCGCTCGTCATCCGATTCGGCATCCTCCATATCTTCCATGAGGCCTTCCATCCGGGGAAGAAGGTCTTCCAGATCGAGATCGAAGGGCAGCCCCGGAAAACCCATCGGTTCATCCAGAATCTCAAAATCGAATTCCTCAAGGGCCATTCGGAGTCTTCCCGTGGCATGCCGTGCCAGCCGTCTGGACAGGGCGCGGAGCGCTTCGAGGGCCGGCCCTTCTTCCACCTCATCGATCACCTCGTAAAACAAATCGGAATCTTCTTTTTTACCGGAGAGATGGTCGACCGTCACGCGAAAAAAATCCAAAAGCCGGCGGTCCTTCTCCGAAGCCTTTTTGGCCCGGGACCGAAGGTCCTTGACGATGACCTTGTACAGCGAGGGTATCAGAATGCGTTCATAGAGGCGCAGGGCATCCTCGGTGTTCAATACATTCAGAAGCGCTTTGGAGCGTTCGATCAACAGGGGCGCGGGATATAAACTTTCAAAAAGCGGCTCATATTCCTTTCCGAGCGGGGCGAGCAGTTGGAATATCTCGGATGAACCCAGGGTTCGGACGCCCGCCTTCAGCTCCTTATCCAGGAGCGTATCCACGGATTTCAGAAGCGCCGTTTTCCGGGGCAGTTTTTTCCCATGGATGTCCAGGAGCAGAAGAGACAGCACCTTGAGCCGGCCATACAGGGGGTGTTCGGCCAGGGTTTCCATTATCAGGGTAACGGGAGTGCGTCGTTTTCCGAAAAGCGACCTCTGTTTTTTCATATCGGGGTCATCCGGCTCGAGTTGATTCGCGGATTTTTTGAGGTCGAAAAGGAGCTTTTTCTCCAGAACAAAGGGTTCCATTTTTTTATTTTCGAAAGATGCCGCCCGGTCCAGGTCCCGCTCCGCCAGATGATATTTCTCACGGCGTATATTGATTTCAGAGGAGATGAGCAGCGACAGCACATGCCGATCAAGTACCCGGGCGTCATGGGGCGCCCGTTTCATCGCCTCTTCCAGAATGTTTTCCGCCTTTCGAAAGGCATTGCTTTGGTAAAAAAGAGAGGCCAGTTCCAGGCAGGGGAAGGGATCATCCGGAAATTCCTTCAGCATCACACTCAAGCCGCTCTCCACTTTCTTTTTGTCTTCCCTGGAATTTCGGGGAAGAGCAGCTAAAAATTCATAGGCGTTTCGGTTTCCCGGATCGATGCGAATGCTGTACCTCACCATATCCAGGAGGGCCCCCTCGTAGGTATCGGAACGAATCCCCAGCTGGTCTCGGTATTTTTCGATAAGCGGCCGCTCGACCCGGAACTGCATGCGCCCGTCCTGGGCGGATAGAAAAATGGCCGTATGCAGAAGGGTCAGGGCATGGGCGATTTTCCGCTCCTCGGGATCGGGGAACTCCTTGTCCAGCTCTGAAATGTACAGACCCGCCGATGAAAAAGGTTTGATGCTGCTGGCGAGGCGGATCTTGATGAACATCGGATCGATTATTTTTTTGGGCAGAAGGCTCTGAGCCATCTTTTGGAAATCGTAGTCTTCCAGCCGCCCCGTAGCGGAAAACCGCCACAGGCATTCCGTAATGAAGGTGGTCACCCTCAGCGGTTCCGAAGGATTGAAGCCGGAGGCGACTGCCTGAACCCTTTGCACCGCCTGTTTGAACCGTTTCTTATCGATGCACTCGATCAGATCTTGAATGTCCCTTTGGAGATTGACCGGCCCGTCCCAAAGAAAGCCCACCGCCTCCATGGCGGCCCTTTTTTCATCCTCCGGGGTGCATTCATGGAGAATCCGCTTGAGATTCCCAATGGTTCGGGAAAGGGGAAAGTCGGAGGGGATCATCTCCAGGGCTCGAGCCGCGGTTTTGTCATCCCCTTTGAAGAAAGAGGCCATGGCCCGGCAGAACACCCGAATCGAGGCATAGGGAGAGGTTCGGGAGATCGGGTTCAAGGCATCCAGGGCCTGCTCCCAGGCCGCCTCGTTCATCAGTGCCGCCGCCCTTTGAACCGGACCCGCCTCCTGGCGCAGCGGGTGGTCCGCCTCCAATATGTCGACGGCTTTCCAATCCCGGCCCTTGAACATGAGATGTGCCAACGTCTGCTCGATTTTCGGGGACCTGGCCCCGTTTTTCAGATAGCCGGCATAGGCTTCGACAGCCTTTTTTCCAGATGCGTTGGACATGTAATCGATCAGAACCGCTTCCGGCATTTGATCGAATTCGGGCAGAAACCGGTTCGCCAGTTCCCGAACCGCATCGGCTTCGTCATGCAGCGATTTGGCCCTGAGCTGCTTCTCCCGCAGAAGATAAGCCCGAAAAAAGAGAGACCGAACGGCCGCGGATTCCCCGAATTTTTTCGTGGCAAACTTCAGGATATAGAGAGCGTCCCGGGGATTTTCAGCGGAAAGCGCATCCTCGACCTTCTGAATAACCTGATCAAAAGACAGATTTTCAAATTGTTTGTAGGTTCCTTTTTCTTTTCGCTTTTTCTTTTTTGCCGCCATCGCTCACCCACATCGGTCTCAATTAAAAAAAATCGTTTGTGAAACATCCGCGCTTTTCTGCGGAACAAACCGTTTCACCGGAACGATTTCTCCCTTGCATTTGGTAATCGGTTGGTTGGTCTTTTATGAAATCGAATGTGACGGTTATCAAATTTCTCCGGTTCAATCAACAGGGAATAAAACCAAGTTTCATCGCGGCAAAAAAAGTTTGAAATAATGCTTTCCCAAAATCCCAAATTAGTATATATAAAACCCTTGTAAAAAAACTACCCGCTTTTTTCGCTTTTTCTTGATAAGGAGAATTGAAAACAGTAAATAGATACTTATTTTGAGAATAAATGGTTTATTTGGCCCCTTTTCTCATTTTTTTCGATCTTGGATGAGAAAAACTATTGAAAAAAAACAACACAACGATTAACACCTGTCACAGAGGTAAACTCAATACAAAGGAGAGAGAGATATGGTCAGACCCAAAAAAAATCGCCTCGTCGGTTTCAACCCGGAAATCAGCTATTTCAAGCCCAGAGGCATCCCCATGGTGAGCCTTGAGGAAATCTGCCTGACGGTTGATGAACGCGAATCCATCCGACTTTCGGATCTCCTCGGCCTGTCTTACGAAGAAGCGGGGCAGCGCATGGGCGTCTCCCGGGCGACCTTCGGCCGCATTATCCAGCGCGCCCGCAAGGTTATCGCGGATGCCCTCATCAACGGAAAGGCCATTAATGTCGAGGGCGGCAACTTCACACTGATGGAAGAATCCCGAATTTTCCTCTGTGAGAAATGCGAAAACAAGTGGGAAGAGCCGATGGGCACCGGCAAACCGGAAAAATGCCCCTCCTGCGGAGGCCAGTATTTTCACCGGGTCACCGAACATTAACGGAAACATACAACTACATACGGTTCACAGCGAAGGATCGCTTAAAGGCGGAAACGCCTGACAGTAGCGCTTACTTTTCGCCGTGAGCCGTATGTCCCCTATAAGAATCATCAGAAGGAGTGAAAGCGTTAATGGAAATGATCACCGGGGGCGGATGCGACACTGCAAAACGCAGGCAGGCGCAGGACGCCCGGGATGAAGCTTTGGAAAAATCCCTTCAAAGGATCAAAAACACCTTTATTGTCATGAGCGGCAAGGGCGGTGTGGGAAAATCCAGCGTGTCGGTCAACCTGGCCGTGGCCCTGGCCAACAAGGGCCATAAGGTCGGCATCATGGATGTGGATATTCACGGTCCGGATATCCCTCGAATGCTCGGCATCCATCAGGAAATGATGGGCGTGACCCCCGAAAGGCGCCTGGTTCCCCTGCAATACGCCAAGAACCTCTCCGCGGTCTCCATCGAATCCCTCACACCGGACAAGGATGCCGCCGTCATCTGGCGAGGACCGGTCAAACATTCGGTGATTCGGCAGTTCATCTCGGATGTGGAATGGGGGGACCTCGATTTCCTGATCATCGACGCCCCTCCGGGTACCGGAGACGAACCCCTGAGCGTCACCCAGGTCATTCAAAGCGCCCGGGCGATTATCGTCACCACGCCCCAGGAAGTCTCCCTGGCGGATGTCCGCAAGTCGATCAATTTCTGCAAAACCGTGAAAATGGAGGTATTCGGTCTCGTGGAAAATATGAGCGGATTCGCCTGCCCTCACTGCAATGAAACCATCGAGATTTTCGGAAGCGGCGGCGGAGAGCGCACCGCCAGGGATTTCGGCATTCCCTTTCTGGGTCGGATTCCCTTCGACCCGCAGGTGGTGGTTTGCGGCGATTCCGGTACCTGTTATCAGGAGACCTATAAAAACACCGGCGTCACCGAGGCATTCGACGCCATTGCAGAACAGATGTCCGAACGTGTCTAATCCTGACCCGACAGAAGACGGAGGGAAGACGGCCTTCGGGTCGTCTCCCCTCCATTCCGAATCCGTCCTCTATTCACGATCTGCAAGACCGAACCCGACCTGAGGGTAGGTTTTTTCTACCTCACAATACAGGCCTCAGCCCATTGATCCATTTTCCGGGCTATGGCATACAGCAATCAACCGGTTGTGATAACCGGTTTCCTTTCTTTACTTATTTCCTTCTTTCCTTATTTTTTTCCTTCTTTACGACGCCGCCGGTCATGTCTCCCCGGCATGACCGGCACCCCCCACTTCAAAAACGAAAAAACCCCCCGAATTTTCCCATCCTGTTCCTCTTTCATTGCGACCCCACCCATTGCGGCCTTGATTTTCAATCACAGGCGAACTAAAAGGGCGGTGTTCGAAATCTTTCACACATCCAATTTTCGGGGTACACCCCCGGTATAGGAAATACAGGAGAAAAGAATGGGTCGCATCCTGCTGCTGGTATTTCTCGCTTTGTTTCTGATATTGGCAAGCACCAGAAAATGGAAACTGTTTTTCGGCCTGTGCATTGCTTCAGGGGCTCTGGCGGTGATTCTGCTTTTCGGAACCGTTCGAAACACGGAACAGGAGAATGCGCCGGGCCGGAAACTGGAAACCGTCCATATCCTCTTCAGCAAAGACAAAAAGGGGCTGATTCAGGACACCGCTTTTCGGGACCTGCTGAAGACCCGGTTCGGTCTGGTGGTGATCGGTGCAAAATACGATCCCGAAGAAATACCCGCTGCAGCTCTGAAAGGAATGGACGGGGTCTGGACGATAGGTCCCTTTTCAGAATCGATTCCGGAAAAATTTCCCTCGAAAGATTCCGGCTCGAAGGGGAATGTGTTTTCTTCTCCCATTGTGATCTATTCCTGGTCCGATATCCTCCATACCCTGGTCGGAGAAGGCATCGCGAAGATCAGCAATGACATTCATTACCTGACGGACTTTCCTCGCCTGATTCAACTGATGCGGGACCGCCGAACCTGGAGCACCCTCGGCCTGCGGAATATGGAGGGCACCGTGGTGCTTCGAACCGCCGACCCTGCGGACAGCCCGGTCGGACGGCTTTCCGCTTACCTGATCGCGGAATCCTTGCCCGACCCCCCTTCCGGGGGTGTAAACAACTCTTTGCCGACAGCCGGCTTGAAAGAATTGTATGAAATAATGGGCCCGCTCCCCGATTCCGAAGAGGCGCTCTTCAGCAAATTCCTCAAACAGGGCCCCTGGACCTATCCTTTTGCAATGGCCACCGAAAGCCAAATCATCGCCTTCCACCAGGCTTTTCCGGCCTATCGGAAAAAAATGGAATCCCGAATCCGGGTGCTCTATCCGGAGCCGACCCTGGACATTCCTCATCCCTTTGTCGCATTCACCCCCAAAGGCAAAAGGCTCCTGGAGGCTTTGAATTCTGAAAAGGTACAGCAGTTTGCAGCCAAAAAATACGGGTATCGACCGGTCTCCGATTCCGATTCTCTCCCATCGCCTGCCTTTCTCAAGGCGCCCCGACTCGAGAACCTGCTGGCGTCCCCTTCCGAATCCCGGCTTAGAAAAATAAAGGATGGACTGAATTCACTTCACCCTCAATAAATTCTTCAGGTTTTTGATGCATGGGAAAGCTCAAATGTTAATCCCTCATCGTTCACGCGATCGGCTCTGCCGGTTGGTCGGACTGGCTGTCAGTCTCAAATTCAACGAGTTCATAGATATCGGAAAGCAGCAATTCACAACCAATGGATTCGATTGTAATGGACCGCTCCATGTCCGTGCATGGATTCAAAATTTGCCAAACCCCCCTATCGCCACGAGAGAATTGCTCCACATTGCAATGATTCTGGGACACAAGAATGTACTCGCGAAGTGAAGGGATAAGCCGATAATGGGTGAATTTTTTCCCCCGGTCACATGCCTCGGTGGTATCTGAAAGAATCTCTATGATGGCCACGGGATTCAGCAATGTCTCCAAGCCTTTGAATTTTTCCAACTCGATATTTCCACAGACAATGACGATGTCGGGATACGTGTACTTGCCAAGCTCTTCGACTTTCACTCTCATATCACTGGCAAGCGGTCTGCCCGGGGTGCCTATAAGCTTACTTTTCAATTGGCTGGCTATATTGATATTAATCTGGTTATGGTTTAAACTTCCGCCTGTCATGGCGAATATTTCACCACCGGAGTATTCATACCTGATATCTGAAACGCTATCGAACTCAAGATACTCTTCCGGCGTCATTCGACGCTTTTCTTGTGGTTGAGTATTCATGGTTCACCTCCATTCAGTATTTCTTCAGTATACCTCATTCAGGCTGTAAATTTCAAAATCTTCAATTGCCAGCTTTTTAAGCACGCTTATATCATTTATGTGATCACCTGTTAGCCTCCTGAAGGAGCGCTTTACGAAGAAGATCCAATGCGGTGGTGGCGAATATGCGCTTGTTCATGGAGCGCCGGGCGAACTGAAAGGAAAATTTGCGCCCCTCGACGCCGGACCGGGAGGCCAGCCCGATGCAGACGGCGCCCACCGGTTTTTCGTCGGTTCCGCCGGTCGGGCCGGCGATGCCGGTGGTGGAAATACCGTAATCGGCGCCGGTCAATTTTCGCACTCCTTCAGCCATTTCTTCGGCGGTCTGGATGCTCACCGCGCCGTAATCCGCCAAGGTTTCGGGCTGCACCCCCAACACCTTCACTTTTGCCTCATTGGAATAGGTCACCCCGGAGAAAAGAAAGTAATCGGAACTTCCGGATACCTCCGTGAGCCGATGGGCCAGCAGGCCCCCGGTGCAGCTTTCCGCAGCCGCAACCGTTGCGCCGGCGTTTCGAAGCAGTTCCCCGATCACCGCTTCCATCGGCTCTTCGGCAGTGGAAAAGATCTTTTCCCCCAACCGTTCCCTCACCCATCCGGTCGCCTCCTCCAGACGCTGTTCAATGACCGCTTCTTCGGCCCCCGCCGCATAGAGCTTAACGTGGATT
>JAABSQ010000004.1 GCA_011390315.1 Desulfobacteraceae bacterium | reverse complement strand
ACCGATCCGATGAAGCACCAGACCGCTACATGGGTGTCGAAATCATCATCGTCTTCAAAACCATAATCGCAATCCCTGTCGCCGTCAACCTCGGGTCCGCGATTTACGAAAAACCTGATCCCGGCATCGGCACAGGTCTGGATCTCCCTGCATCCGTAAAAATGACCTCCGTTCAACCCCCGGGCGCAGATTTCATATCCGCAGGCGTCATCAAAACGGAGCGTTCTTTCGGAACAGACGTTCCGGCCCAGGGTAAACCGTTCCCCGCCTCCGCTGAAAAACCGGATTTCCACCTCGATCCCTTCATCGGTATAATTGCGCACACTGAAGTGATGAATCGCTTCGGCCGATGCGGGCGAAGCGGCCGGCAAGACGGCAAAGCAGAATATGAGCATAATCGTCAAGGCTTTTTTCATGACTCGATCATCAGAAACGGCGTCCGTTCCGCGAAAGGCAAGCGGTTTTCAATCAGGCCCGGGCAGAGAATCGAGCTCCGGGACATTCAGGCGAGGTCGGACGGGGTCACCGTCAACAGGGTTGCAATATTGAATTTGGAACCTATCTTTACGCCAATTGTACCCAAACAGCGTCGGGGATGTCAATTGAAACGGCCATCCCGGCGAGTATTCCATCAAGACGCGACAGCAAGAGGAGAATCATGTCCCTTCAATTTGAATCCCTTGATTTGGACCGGCAGGAAGCATACACCCGTCATCTTCGGCAAAGCCCCTGGGAGGCGTCGGATTACAGCTTCATCAATATCTGGGGATGGGGGCCTGAGTACGGCCTCGAGTGGGCCTGGTCCGAGGGGCTGATCTGGCTGCGTCAGACCCGGGCCCAAACGATGTACTGGGGCCCTTTGGGCGTCTGGGAAGAGATCGACTGGAAGGATCGGCTGAATCGCCTTTTTCCCGAGAAAACCGACTTGATTCGAATTCCGGAATCCCTGCTCCGTCTTTGGCAGGCGGCCCTCGAAGACCGGATTCACGCGGAGGAGGCCGAAGAGCACTGGGATTACCTCTACTCGGTTCCCGAACTGGTCAATCTTTCGGGTAATAAATTCCACAAGAAGAAAAACCTTCTGAATCAATTTCTTCGCAACTATGATTTCGAATACAGGCCTTTAACGCAGGAGCTGGTTCAAAAAGCCTTGGACATGCAGGACAGCTGGTGCGAATGGCGGGACTGCGAAGAGGTGCCCCCGCTGGCTGCGGAAAACCGGGCCATTCAGCGGGTCTTCAAGGATTGGGCATCCTTCGGGAACATTTCCGGCGGTGCGATTCTGATCGACGGCGAGGTGGTGGCCTTTGATGTCTCGGAAGCGGTGAATCCGGAAACCCTGCTCATCCATTTTGAAAAGGGCCTTCTCGATTACAAGGGGATCTATCAGGCCATCAACCAGATGCATCTTGCCGCCGGCAACGGGTATAAAATCGTCAACCGGGAGCAGGACCTCGGAGACGAAGGGCTTCGCAAGGCCAAACTTTCTTACCATCCGATCGATTACGTACGAAAATACAATGTGACCCTTTTATAACCAAACGCCGATTCCCTAGTACCTGAACCGGGCTGAACCGGTCAGCGAAAATCCGGAAGCCGGGCTTCCTTTTTCTTGGCGCAGGTTGCGAAAAGATACCGGCAGTCCCCGCATTCTCCGCATGATTTGTCGCAGGAGGCCATCCGTTCATGGAAATCTTTTGGAAGCTCATGATTGGGGATGTGGTATTCCGCCGCTAACCAATCCATGGAATCCAACAGCGCCGGCAGATTTCCGGTGTATTCCCCGCGAATATAGGCGGTGATCACACGCCGCAGAAACGCGGGACCGAGGGTCCGGCCCGAGAGCTTGATAAAATCGACCGCATCCTCGTATGCGCCCGTATCTTCGGGACGGATGAAGGGGGATTTGAAAAGAAGATGCGGACGCTCCCGCAGGGTCCGCATGCATCCGAGATCCCGGTTCACGCCGTAGGTGTCCACGTGAATATCCATGTGAACCAGAGAAATCTGGGCGTCATGGGCCGGTTTAAAGGGGCACTGGTAGAGGCATCCTTCATTGGCCAGCAGGCCCAGATGCATGTCGGGATATGCTTTTCGACACCGCTTCACCACCTCGGTAAGGGTTTTAAGATTGCGGTTGAGGGATCGATCCAAGACGTATTTTCCCGGAAGCCCGAATCCGGTGGCGACAATTCCCTCTATGGTGGCCGCCACCTTGTCGAAGGTATCCGCCATGCAGTTGATGCTGGGGACCGCCTCCAGCCGCCGGGCAAGGTCCGGGTCGGCGTCCGACAAAGCCCTCAGATAATAGAAATCCGCAAAAACGATGCCGTCGAGATTCCCCGAATCCAGCAAAACATGCAGCCGCCGGGCCACCGATTTCAAAGAATCGGGATGGAACTGGTCCCGGGGCAGATGAAATCGGCTGTTCAGCAGTACGTATTTGGAGGGTCCGATGAGTCCGGAAAGCCGTTCGATGAGGTCTTCGACCTTCAGTGACAGAAACCGGTGTCTGGAATCGGCCGCTGCATCGGCGTAGAGACTGAAATAGAGAGAATGGAGACGGGTGATCTGTCGATTCAGGAATCGGACATACTCATCATCCGGTATAAACGGTGCCTCGAGACGCATGATGACATCAGTCCCGGTCCGGCATTCGCTGGTGCAGATCCTCGGAAACTTCTTCTATCAGTCCGAAAAGTTCCAGCCCCGTTCGGTACTTGTCCGGAATCGAATCCGCTCCGAGCAATGCCCCGAGGATCTGGCCGGCGATGAGGCCGGTGCTGTCCGAATCCCCGCCGTGGTTGACCGCCAGACGCACCCCGCGGTCGAAATCGCCTTCAGCGGCCAGGGCCGCATACAAGCCGATGGCCAGGGCCTCTTCGGCGATCCAGCCTCGGCCGAGTTTTTCCACGGTTCGGTGGTTATGAGGTCCCTCTTGCCAGGCCTGTTCGGCGGAGGTGATCGCCTCCAGGCATTCGGAATGAAAAGGCCAGGTTTTCAGGATTTCGATGGTTTTTTCGATGGCGGTCACCAGATCCGCGCCGTGGGAGATCAGGGAGATGATCCGGGCCAGGCAGCCGGCCGCCAGGTACCCGGCGGGATGGCCGTGGGTAATGGCGGCGATTTCGCAGGCGGTTTCAAATACCGCCTCCGGTTGGACAAAATATCCCACCGGGGCCACCCGCATGACACCGCCGCATCCCTTGCTGTCGTTGATCGGGTCTTCCACCGTTCCCATGCGGCCGCTCATCAGAGCCGACAGGCAGGTATTGCCGGGCGCTCTTCGGGAATAAAGTTCCTTGTTGGCGATGAGTAGACCGTCCACCATGGCGCAGGAGCCGTATTTTCGCACCAGGTGTTCGAAATGGACCGTCTGCTGGGTGGAGAGCCATCGCAGATAAGCCTGATACACAAACGGCGGAACCTGGTAGGCTTTCAAATCTCCGCCCCGGACCTGAGACAAGATCAGTCCCTCGGCCGTAAACAGGGTCATCTGGGTGTCATCGGTAATGGCCCCTTTTCGCCCGTAGGCGATCGCATACTCCGAAATTCCCGCCGGGCCGAACCGATGATGAATCTCTTTCAGGGACATGAACTCCACCGGGGCGCCCAGGGCGTCTCCGACGGCCCCGCCGAGCAGGCACCCGGAGACATGGTTCAAGGATCTTTTTCTATCGGCCATAGGCGGCTCCTTACACGTTCTTTTCATTGACCTTCACACACGTTCTATAATAATTATCGACGAAAACCTTTTTTGAATAATTCTTCCGGCATTTCATTTGATCGAATCGGAAAAGGGGCGGCGGGACTGTCCGCGCCTCTTTAGTATCGGACTTATTGGCCCTATTTGCAAGCCCATGTCTGAAAAAAGGCTTCTCATCACCGGCGCCGGCGGATTTCTCGGTCAAACCCTCTGCCGGTCGGCCCTTTCCGGGTGGAGCGTCTACGGCGCCGTTCGCCGCCGATCGCCTTTCGACGACCGGGTCCATTCGGTGCAGACCGATCTGACCTCGCCGAATGAACGAAAGCGGCTTTTTGCCGCGGTTCGGCCCCACGCGGTCATCCATGCCGCCGCCGAAGCAAATCCCAACCGGTGCCAAAAACATTCGACAGCCGCCCGGCGCATCAATGTGGATGCCTCCATCCACATCGCGGAGCTGTGCGCCGAAAGAGAGATTCCCTGTCTTTTCACCTCCACCGATCTTGTTTTCGACGGAAACACCCCGCCTTATTCGGAAACCGATCTCCCCTCCCCTATCAGCATTTACGGTTTTCAGAAAGCCGAAGCGGAAAAGGAGATGGCGGCGCGCTATCCGCAGACTGTCATCTGCCGGCTTCCCCTGATGTTCGGGTATTGTCTCGACGGGCCGTCCGGTTTCGAAGCCGAAATGGTGCGATCCCTGGCTTCGCGAAAACGGGTGGGCCTCTTTTTTGACGAATTTCGAACGCCGGTGGATACGGAAAGCATCGCTTCGGGCCTGCTCTGGCTTCTGAACCGAGGAATTCACGGGATTATTCATCTCGGCGGCCGAACCCGAATATCCCGATATCAGATGGGACGGATCGCCGCAAGGCGCCTCGGCGCCGATCCCTCGCTTTTGGATCGTATCAGCCGAAACGATGTGGAGATGCCGGCGCCCAGGCCCGCCGACGTATCCCTGAACAGTGACCGGGCATTTTCCCTCGGTTATACCCCCGCCGATTTTGAAACCGCCTATTGGGGAGTGATCCGGCGACTGGCGACCGGCCCCTGATTTTCGGTTCACCATTTGCTCTTGACGATTCCCCGAGACATCTTATACCTAGTGTCATAAGAAATACTGAAGGGAGAAGATGAATGTCCGAAAAAACGAGTGGAATGCAACTGGATCAGCATCGGCGCGTCGGAGAAACTATTCGAGACATCGATCGGCGGCTTACACAGCTTCAGTCGGAAATTCGGGCCGTTTACAAGGATGGCGCGAATCGGCCTTTTCAACAGATCTTCAACGGGCTGAACGATCTTCGGTGCTTTATGGATGCGCGGGTATTTATCGAATACCCGGATCGGGACGGCAACGCCAACGCCGCCGTCTATTTCGACGGCGGGCGTCGGGGATGCCGCCACCAGGGCTCATCCGGTGTTCACGGCTGCCAGGGTTGCGGGCATCACCAGGATCATCCCGGATCTATTATCCCGGTAATGAAGAAGGATCAGACCGAATAGGAGGAAGAATGGAAGATAGAATCGTCAATCTGGAAGCCAAAGCGGCATGAGAGGCGGACGGCGGGTCCGCCTCTCATTTACATCATTCCAGCTTCTGAAGAATTTCCTTCACCTGAGCGCCGTCCGCGCTCGACCCGAAATGGGCCATGATGTCCCGCATGGCCTGCATCCTGTTTTTGTATTTTGAAAAATCGATATTGGTTTCGATCCAACGGCGGATTTCCGCTTCGGTGGCCTTTCGGGGCAGATAAGACTCCACCACCGCCACAAATCGCGATTCTCCGGTATCCCCGGTCCTCTCCATCGTTTCTTTTTCTGATTTTACCAGCTTTTTTAAGATTTTGATCGCTTCCTCGTCATTCACTTCCTTGGTATCGGCCCGGCCGAATTCGCCCATCACCACCCGAAGGATCGATTTCCTTTCTTCATCCTTCTCTTTCATGGCGATCATCAAATCCTTTTTAATCTTTTCTTGAATGCGCATCGATTCCCCCTTATCATATACTTGTTGGAAATTTCGGTTTTTCCGAGTTTTTAGACGTCTGTTACAGGAGCTTTTTGAACACGGCAACAGAAAAATCAATACGGTGAATGATTTGCCTCAAATTGCGGAGACCCTCTACCGCCTGCCAAAGGAGCCCTATGATTTCTCGACTCGACCATGTCGCCGTTGCGGTAAACGACTATGACCAAGCGATCCGTTTTTTCACCCGGGTTTTGGGCGCGGCGCCCGGCGCCTCACTGACCGAAGACAAGCTGAAATTCAGGTGGGAAATCCTGTCGGTGGGCGATCTTTCCCGACTCGAGATTCTGAACCCCGCCGGACCCGGCAGTTTTCTGGAGGGATTTTTAAAGGACAGGCCCGGCGGTGTCCATCATCTGACTTTTGAAACACCGGATATTCAGCAGGCCAAAACCGTCCTGGAGGAACACGGCATTCCCTATTTCGGGTTCAATGACGAAAACCCGGCCTGGAAGGAGTTGTTTATCCATCCCCGGGATGCCTTCGGGGTATTGATTCAGATTGCGGAATTCGATCCTTCTGAATTTCTGGATGCATCGGTTCGACTTCCTCGGGATTGCCGATGGACAGTTCAAAAGCGCCAAAACGGCGGCGCCCTCTCCCTGTCTCACCCCGGCGGCGGCAAGTTCGAACTGGATCTCGATTCAGATGCCGTTCGGAAGCTGATCAAGGACCTCGAATCCTTGTTGTAAGCCGCGAAAAAAATACGTCTGCGGTGTCAGGAGAGCAGGTTTCTTTCGACGAACGGAAAAAGCTGATGATAGAGACAGCTGCTTTGAACCTGATGGCTTTTTTTTGAAACAAGGGACTCCGGTCCTTTCCCATGCCACCATCCACCTGTCAACGAAGGGATACCGATTGCCATGAACCTGGATATAGCACCGAACATTGACGATATTCTGAAGAAAGGGGCTGATTTCAAGGGGATCGACCGCGATGAGGCGCTGCTGCTGATGGGGCTTGATCTCCACGCCCGGGAAACCTACGCATTGATGCAGACCGCCAATCGAATGTCGCGGGATCAGTTTAAGGGAAAAGCCGAAAACCATTTTCATATCGGGGTCAACGTAGCCCCCTGTCCGCTCAACTGTGAATTCTGCTCCCTGGCCGAACGGGCCGGAATCTTTACCGAGTGCGTCGAATTCAGCGAAGAAAAAATCCTGGCCTGGGCCCGGGTTGCCGAATCCCAACAGGCCGACGCTCTCAACATCATGACCACCGGCAATTTTTCCTTTCAACGGGTTTTGGAAATCGGCCGTCTCCTCAAAAATGCGGTGTCGACTCCGCTGGTGGCCAATACCCGGGATATCACCCACAAGGAAGGCGAACTGCTCCTGGATGCCGGATATGTGGGGGCCTACCACTCGGTGCGCCTGGGAGAAGGACGGGACACGCCCCTGAATGTGGACAAGCGGATTCATTCCATTCAAGTCTTTCGGGATGTGGGTCTTCAGTGGATGAACTGCGTGGAGCCGGTAGGCCCTGAGCACAGCCACGAAGAAATCGTGGACCTGATGCTCCTGGCCCGGCGGTACGGCGCCACCTACAGCGGGGTCATGCGCCGGATCAATTTTCCGGGCTCGCCCATGGAAAAGCACGGCATGATTACCGAACTGGAGATGGCCAAAATGGTGGCGGTGAGCCGATTGGTGATGGGGGATGTTCCCGGGGCCCACTGCACCCATGAACCCCATGCGGCCTCTCTGCTGGCCGGCGCCAATCTCTTTTTTCCCGAGGTGGGGTCCAGCCCGCGGGACGGGCTTTCCGACACCGAAAAAGGGCGCGGGAAAGGGATTGAATACTGCCGGACGCTTCAGAAGGAGATGAACTGGAACCCCGATCCGCCGTCCAACTGCTTTACCGGTCCCCGTTCGGATTCGCCCCCAGCCGGCCATGCCGAATTCGAAAGGAATTGATAATGCAGCGATATGTTCTCTTGATCGCCTGTCTGGCGGTTTTCTCCGGAACAGCGATCTTCGGCGTGTGCCCGGCTTTTTCCCGGGAATACAGGGTCGGTACCTGGAAAACCGCCCAGACCATTCAGCCCTTTTACTACGACCGGTTTCTGCCGGATTCGAGCAAAATATCGGTGTTCGCCTTTACCAATCCCGCGGATCAGAAAACCGCCCTGCTGGCCGGCAGTCTTGACATGTGCGGCGCCACCCTGGCCCATGCCGTTCATTCGGCCTCTTTGGGCCAACCGGTGGTGGTCGTGGCGGCCCTGTGCAACAAATCTTCGGCCCTGGTGGTCAAGAAAGACGGCCCGGTGAAAACGCCGGCGGATCTCAAGGGGAAAAAAATCGGGTATGTGCCCGGCACCATGCATGAGATTCTGCTGCGGGAAACCCTGACCCGCAACGGCCTGTCCCCGGAAACCGATGTGAAACTGGTCCGGGTCGATTTTTTCGATATGGGGCTGGCCCTGGCCCGGGGCGGCATCGACGCCTTTCTCTCGGGGGAGCCCTTCCCCACCCTGGCGGTGGATCAGGGATACGGGCGGATTCTTTCCTACCCCTACTACGGTGAATCCATCGGCGCCATCAACGCCGGTATGCTGGTCAAACGAGAGGATATTGAAAAACATCCGGACATGGTCTATGCACTGGTCAAAGCCCATGCCGAGGCCACCGAGTATTTAAAGGCGAACCCGAAGGCCTGGTTGAAAAAGGCCTCGACATTCGGCGCCGACCTGTCGATCCTTGAGAAGGCGGCTTCGAATATGGAGCTGGCCTGGGAATTGGACCCGGCCTTTGTGGAACGGGTCAAGGCCCTCGGGGACCGCATGGAAGCGCTGGGGGTGATTCAACAGCAACCCGACTATGACCGGATGTTCGACCTCTCCTTTGTGCAAAAATTGAAATCGGAAAAGATCGAGGAGTAAACCCCGCCTTCGTGAACCAGACTGTCCTCAGAAGCGGCTTGTCCGGCCTTTTGCCGTGGATTCTGCCGGCCCTGTTCATCCTGGGCTGGGTCCTCGTCAGCGAAACCGGTACGATACCGACCTATCTGCTTCCCCATCCGGAAACCATCGGCCGGGCCGGCTTTACCTACATCTTCGGCCATGCCGGTGAAGGGCCGTATGCGGGCCGGTTTCTGGGGGATGCCCGGGCCAGCCTCTACCGGGTAGTGTCGGGGTTTTCCCTGGCCGCCCTTCTGGGTATTCCGCTGGGGATCTGGTCGGGCAGAACCCGGGCGGTCCGCCGGCTGATGTCCACCTCCATCAACGCGCTGCGGGCGGTGCCCGGCATCTGCTGGCTGCCCCTGGCCCTGGTCTGGTTCGGCATCGGCCTCAAGACCACCGTTTTTCTGGTGGCCCTGGCCGCTTTTTTCCCTATCTATCTCAACGCCGCCGCCGGGGCCCGAGGGATCGATCCGCTGCTGCTTCAGGCCGGCGCCATGATGGGCATTCGCCGGGTCCGGGGCACCTTCGCCATTCTGCTGCCGGGGGCCATGCCCAATATCATGACCGGCCTTCGGCTGGGTTTGGGAATCGCCTGGGCCTATCTGGTGCTGGGCGAACTTACCGGGGTGCCCGACGGCCTCGGGGCGGTGATCATGGACGCCCGCATGCTGGGCCGAATCGATATCATCATCGTGGGGATCATCCTGATCGCGGTCATGGGCCGGCTCAGCGATCTGCTGCTGACATCCATCCTGCGATTCTGCTTCAAAAGCGCCCGGCGGTTGACATGAAACCCGATCTCAAGGTCATCTCCCGAAATAAAACCGAACACCGGCAGCCGATTCTGGAGGTGCGGAACCTGACCCAGATCTTTCCGGCCGGCCGGACCTTTCTCAAGGTGTTGGCCGATATTCAGCTCACCGCCGCCACCGGGGAGTTGATCTGCATTCTGGGGCCCAGCGGATGCGGCAAATCGACCCTGCTGAAAGCGCTTTCCGGGTTTCTCTCTCCGAGTGCGGGTGAGGTGCGGCTCAGCGGCCGGCCGGTATCCGGCCCGGGTCCGGATCGGTGCGTGGTGTTTCAGGAGGATGCCCTCTTCCCCTGGCTCACGGTTTCCGAAAACATCGCCTTCGGGCTGAAAGGGAAGGTGCGGGACCGACGCGCGGTTCAGCGGGAAGTGGACCGGTTCCTCTCTCTGGTGGGGCTGACCCCCTATCGAAACTTTCTGCCCCGGGAGATCTCCGGCGGCATGAAGCAGCGGGTGGCCCTGGCCCGGGTGCTGATTCTTCAACCCCGGGTGCTGCTGATGGACGAACCCTTCGCCTCTCTGGACGCCCAGACCCGGGAGGAGATGCAAAACCTTCTTCTCTCGCTCTGGAAGCAGCTCTCCCACACCATCCTCTTCGTCACCCACGACGTCATGGAAGCGGCCACCCTGGCCGATCGCATCCTGGTCATGGACAAGAACCCCGGCCGAATCCGGGCGGATATTCCGGTCGCTTTAAAACGCCCCCGCCATTCGGATGCCTCGGAATTCACCCGCTTCTGCCGAATGCTGCATGAGGGGCTTCGGGGACAATTCATTTGACACCCCCACTCACATAGGGTATGGGTTTTCAGGTATTTATCTAAGCGGTGCGCTGTTTTCCGGCACCCCGCCGTATGCATGTTCAGTCAGCCGGATGGTTTGCCGTCCGGCTGATTTTGTTCACGCGCCCGGGTGTTGACAAGCGTTGGAAACTGCGAGCGGCAGACAATTGAAGAGCGTTAACGGGATGCAAACCGCATCCCGCGTAAGGATCGTGTATGAAGACCTCATCCCCCGAGGAGCAAAACGAGGAGAAACCGCTTCCGATGCCGCCGATTCAGGTGGCGGTTCCGGTTTTCGGCTCCTTCAAAGAATTTTCCTGGAATATGCTGTTGATCATTGTGGGAAGCTGCATCAGCGCTCTGGCCATCAACGGCATTCTACTCCCTCAGAAATTTCTGAGCGGCGGTCTCACCGGCATTGTGCTGGGTATTAAATTTCTCTTTCCCGCCGCCTCGGTTTCGGTTCTCTATTTCGTCCTGAACATACCGATTTTTATGCTCGGCAGTAAAATGGTGGGCCGGCGGTTTTTCTGGTACAGTGTCATCGGCGTAGTGGTGTTGTCGACCGCCTTGTACTTCATCAAGATCGAACTGCCGGTCCAGGATAAAATTCTCGCGGCCATTCTGGCCGGAATCATCGTCGGCGTGGGCGCCGGCATTGTTCTTCGGTCACGGGGTTCGGGCGGCGGGCTGGATGTTCTGTCGGTGATCCTTCTGAACAAGTTTTCCCTTCGAATCGGAAACACTTTTCTAGGCGTAAACATCGTCATTTTATCTGTGGCGGCCATTCTTGTGTCTCTGGATGCGGCATTGTACACCCTCATCTATATGTACGTCTCTTCCCAGGTGATTGAAATCATCCTCACCGGGCTCAGCCAGCGCAAGGTGGTGCTGATCATTTCTCCGCACTGGAAGGAGATCTCCGATCAGATCCTCCACAGACTGAACCGGGGGATCACCCACATTCACGGTCAGGGCGGTTATTCGGGCAAAGAAGAGAAGATTCTGTATGCGGTGGTCACCATGCGGGAACTGCCCCGGGTCAAAGATCTCATCCGATCCATCGACCCCAACGCCTTTGTGGTCATCTACAATACCATGGAGGTCATGGGCCAGCGAATCGGGAATCAGCCGCACTGGTAAACCCTCGCCGAACCGTCCGGTGAGCCGAGCGGGTTATCCTCATCGATAAGGAAAAATATGGGATTATTGATTTTTTATCTGTTCCTGGCCTTGGGCATCTCCTTCCTCTGTTCCATTTCAGAGGCGGTGCTGCTCTCCTCGCCCATGTCCTTTATCCAGACCCGGGCCGAAGAAGGCCGACGGGCCGCGAAGTTGCTGCTGCGGTACAAACAGAAAATCGATAAACCCTTGTCGGCCATTCTCTCCCTGAATACCATCGCCCATACGGTGGGCGCGGCGGGGGTCGGGTCTCAGGTGACCCAGCTTTTCGGCGAGATGGCCTTCGGCATTGCATCCGCTGTTTTGACCCTTCTCATCCTGGTGGTCACCGAAATCATTCCCAAGACCATCGGCGCCATCTACTGGCCCAGACTCGCTTTTTCCGCGGCCCGGCTGATCCAGCTTATGATCATCATTACGTATCCCCTGGTCTTGCTGTCCAAGATGATCACCCAGCTGATCTCCGGCAACAAAAAGCCCCAGACCCTGACCCGGGATGAGATCGCCATTTTGGCCAATATGGGCGCCAAGGAGGGGGTTTTCCAAACCCGCGAAAGCAACGTCATCGTGAATATTCTGCGGCTGAAAGACATTACCGTGAAGGAGATCATGACCCCGCGCACGGTCATGGTGGCCGCTCCCGAGAACATGTCCCTTCAGGAATTCCATTCCCGCAAAGAGTTTCTGGCCTTCTCAAGAATCCCCCTCTATTCCGATAACCTGGACAACATTCCCGGCTACGTGCTGAAGGACGCGGTCCTGAGCAAGCTGGCCGAGGACCACCACCAGATGAAGCTCCGCGAGCTGAAACGGGACTTCATCGTCACGCGGGAGACCATGTCGGTCCCCCGGCTGTTCGAGCAGCTCCTCTACAAAAAAGAGCACATCGCCCTGGTCGTGGACGAATTCGGCGGCACCAGCGGTCTGGTGTCCATGGAAGACTTCATCGAAACCCTACTCGGTCTCGAAATCGTGGATGAAAGCGACACCCAGACCGATATGCAGAAACTGGCCGAAGAAAGACGGGCGAAGATGAAAAAACGGCAGAATTGGATGAGTGACTGATCGGGTAATATCGAACCGAAGGACCGCGCCGGTTCAGCCCCGGTTTTTACAGCCGGCCTTCTTCCACCCCATGACACGCCACCCACGTCCCCGATTCCAACCGAAGCATCTTCGGAATTTCCCGAATGCACCGGTCCCCGTCCGAATGGGGGCATCGGCCGTGAAAGACGCAGCCGCCGGGGAGTTCGATGGGGGTGGGAACGTCGCCTTTGAGGCGTTCGTGCTGAAAGCCGACGGCGCCGAGCCGGGGAATGGCGGATAAGAGCGCCTGGGTATAGGGATGTCGGGGATTTTCGAAGAGTTCGTCGGTCTCGGCCAGTTCGCAGAGGGTGCCCAGATACATCACCGCCACCCGGTTGGAGATGTGCTCCACCACCGAAAGATCATGGCTGATGAAAAGATAGGTGAGGCCCCGCTGTTCTTGAAGGTCCATCATCAGGTTGAGG
>JAABSQ010000003.1 GCA_011390315.1 Desulfobacteraceae bacterium | reverse complement strand
GCTTGGACAATTCCCACTGCCGCTTGAAGTATCCGGAGACGAATTTCCCGATGGAAAAGGATTTGTCGATTTTGTCTCCGGTCTCCACCAGCAGTTTCAGGACCTTGACCGGATCTCTGCCCATTCGTCGAAGTTGCCGAGACAGCCGAAGAATCTCCTTTTCATCCTCCGAAAGGTTTTCCACGTAGATGTATTCTTGTTCGCCCATGTGCCCCTTTTCGGCCATGATCACCGTTTCGGCCGAAACGATGATCAAAGCCCTTCGTTTGAATCGTTTGGTGACGTCGTTTGAAGATACCTTATACGATTTGAGGGGGCGAAACAACCACCAACCGGGGAGGCGGGTGGTTGTTTCGCCGGATCACTTGATAAACGAGGGCGGTTTTGAAATCGCCTTAGACCGGAAAGGATTTGCGGCAGGGGCGCCGATGCGGAAAAGGTGTTAATCGGAAAGCAGGGGCGGCGCTACCAGGATTTGTTCAGGATAATGTTTCGAATCTTTTCCTCATTCTTTTTTTCCACCAGCACCATTTTTCTGGCCTGGGCCTTATGGATCTTTTCGGCCAGCGACTTGATGTCCACCGGTTTTTCCAGAAAATCCATGGCGCCGTGTTTCATGGCTTCGATGCCTTTTTCCACGGTGGCATGGCCGGTCAGCAGTATGACCTGGATATCCGGGTTCTTTTTCTTGATCGCTTCCAGGGTTTGAAGGCCGTCCATCTCCGGCATCATCAAATCCAGAACAACGGCGTCAAAGGATTCGCTTTCGGCCCTGGCCAGGGCATCGGTAGGGGATGTGGTGGTGGAAACGTTCATGCCCCGTGCCCGCATCCGTTCGGCCAGGGGTTCTACAAATTCTAGTTCATCGTCGACGAGCAATACTTTTTCAGTCATGGGATTTACCTCCATTTCGGGGTTGTCAGTTATAAAAAAATGGTCAAACCGGGTTCATCCGCCGTTCTCACTGAAAGCGGGTGCGGGCGAGCCCGAGAGTGAAGATCTTTTTTCCATATGGGCTAATATAAGAACGATCTCTCCCTTCGTCGAGTTCACCTCGATATCCGCCTCGAGAAGATCGAGCAGGGCCCGGTCTTCTTCGGTGGGAAACCCGCCTTCATTCCATGCCTCCTTGAGGTCCATTCCCGTCAGCCGAATCTGAATCTTCGCATCAGTGGTTTCCGGTTTCAGATAAATGGTTTTGTCCGCGCCCGGAGCCGCCATGGCGATCTCCAGGCATCGAAAAATGAGGGCCTTCAGGAAAAAGGGGCAGGTAAGGATATGGATGGGTTTTTCCGGGGAGACGGTTGTAAAGGTTACTTCCCGGCCCGAGGCGAGTCGGGCGGCAAGCAGCGCGGTAAAATTCACCGTTTCCTCCACATCCACCCGCTTGCCGGTTTCATCGATGCTGTGTGCGAACCGGTTGAGGTTTTTGACGATGCCGTCGGACCGCTGAACCTGGGCCAGGATTTTTTCAGCCGACCCGCGGACCCGGACCGGGTCGAGTTCCATCCCTTTTTCGGCCATCAGGGTCAGGTCTTCCAGAAGACCGGCATTTTCATTGATCACGGCCAGGGTATTCTTGATTTCATGGGAGATGGACGCCGACACCTTTCCGAAAAAGCGCAGGCCGGTTTCGCCGATGGTATCCAGTTTTTTCATAAAAGAGGGCTCCTTATCCCGATGATTTTTCGAGTACCTCGTTCATTTTGCGAATGAGGATGTCGATATCCACCGGTTTGACCAGGTAATAATCCGAACCGGCCTCGGCCGCGCCGGCCCGGAAGTCATCCTCGGACCCGTGGCCGGTCATGAAAATAAAGTGAATCCCAGGGTATTTGGCCTGGAGTTTTTTCTTCAACTCGATGCCGCTGATGCGGGGCATTTTGACATCCAGCACCGCAATGTCGTATTTTTTTCCTTCCAGTGCCAGGGCCTCTTCACCGCTGGTCGCCCAGTCGGCCTCGATGCCCCGCATGTTGAGTCGTTCCGCAAGCGTATCCACCAGTTCGATTTCGTCATCCACCAACAATACATTCATTTGAATTCTCCCGATGATCGGGTGTTTTAGGATAAATTAGCGGCAATGTAAGGGTGAAACGAGTGCCTTGCCCCTGTTCGCTCTCTACGTCGATGGTTCCGCCGATTTCCTGAACCAGGCCATAGGTAATGGACAGCCCCAGACCGGTTCCCCCGACTTGGGATTTCGTCGTAAAAAAAGGTTCAAAGATCTGCCGAATATTGGCGGCCGGGATGCCGCATCCGTCGTCGATGACGGCTACCATGATCGATTCTTTGTCCCGGCGTTTGATGGCCACCTCGATATGGCCGCCGTCATCGACCGCTGCAAAGGCATTGTTGATGATATTCAGAAGGATCTGCTGCACCTTCCCCCGGTCGGTCTCGAATTCGGGAATGTCCTCATCGGCGTTGACGGTGATTTGAATCGATCGGTAATCGGCCTCTTTTTCCAGAAATCCCAAAACCTCTCGAACCACCAGAACCAGGGTGACCGGACCGATCACTTCATCCATGTTTCGCGCGAATTTCAAAAGCCGTTTGGTGATGGCGCCGCACCGTTTGACTGATTTGAGAATTGAATCCACCGAACCGATCAGTTTGGGATCTTGACTGTACTTCTCGCGAAAGGTGAACAGATCTTTGATCAGCCCCGCCTTTTCATTGATGATGGCCAGCGGATTATTGACTTCGTGGGCGATGCTGGCGGCCATTCGGCCGATGGAGGCCATTTTGTTCTCGTATTCCACCCGGTGCATGGCGGCGAAGCGCCGCTGGTCCGCCTGATCGATCTTGCTGACCATGAAGGTGACGATCCCCAGGACGACGATGATAATGCTGGTAATGCTGACCATGAGAAACCCGATCAACTGGGACCGGGTTTTATACCACGGCTTCATCAGTTCATCGGTCTGCTTGACGATCATCAGAATATAGGGGGTATCGGCGATATAGGCGTATCCGAGGATGAACCGGTCTCCGCCCTGATCCGATGTTTCGATGACCTCGGTGTTTTCCGAAAACGGGGGGACCTGGAATTTCAATTCTTCCAGCTCATCCCCATAAAACCGGGTCCGGGTCTGAAGAATCCCCTCATGGTTGATGAGAAAGGCATCTCCTTCGCCGCTCATCAAGAGGTTGGACAGCATGTCCTCCAAGCTTTCGGTGTCGAAGGTGGCCCGAAGCACGAAAAAATTCCCGTTCGGCAGATCGTGTTTAAAGGCGATGGCCAGGTGCGGAATCTGCCGAAACCCCATGAAGATGTCACTGATATAATGGCCCCGCTCCAATACCTCCTTGAACCAGTCTTGGTCACTGTAGTCGGCTTCTTCCAAGGGATAGGGGCCGACATAAGCGCTCTGTCGGCCGTTTGAATCGATGACCCCGAGGTCGATGAATCCGGTGAACTCCTTCTGAAGGTTGCCCAGCAGCTCCGAAAGCCGGACTTCGTTATTGAGTTTTTCGTAGTTGTTGTCCTTGACGATGAAATTCAGAACAGCCCGGCGTTCATCCAGAAAGAAATAAAGTGTCCTTCGGGTATTCGAGACCAGGCGGCTGGTTCGAAACAGGATTTCGGATCGAACGGCATTCCGGGTCACCTGATAATCGACCACGGTGATGAAGATCAGGGGGACCAGCGCCACCGCGCTCATCAGAAATACCGATATCTTCCAGACAAACCGGAAGTTGAACATTCGGTTGAAGGGGCCGGCGGTATCGTCGCGGTGATCCCAGAATTTGGGTTTCAGTTTTTGGATCAGTGTCGTCATGGGCGTTTTACTCGGGTTTTCTCCCCTCGATTCTTCCCCGGGAGGTCAGGAAAAGCGCCTCTGAGGAGCTTTGTCGGCGCTCAGATGGTTTCGGCCTTTTTATTCCGAACTTTTTCATTGGCCAGGCGAAGGGTTTCGCTTAAACTTTCGATATCCACCGGTTTATGAAGATAGGCGAATGCGCCGAGATTCATACAGACCTCCCGGTCCGTCTCGGACCCGTGGCCGGTGAGGATGATCACCTCGATTTCAGGCCGGGTTTCCTTGACCTGTCTGAGCACCTCGATTCCGTCGATGCCGGGCATTTTGAGGTCGAGTATCATCACCTCGGGTTCATCCTCCCGAACCATGTCGAGGGCCGATTCGCCGTCATAGGCCACCGCCGACCCCATATCCCGCATCAGAAGCCGTTCGGAAAGAGTCTGAACGAATTCTCGCTCATCATCCACCAGAAGCACCCGGGAGGGCAGTTCAAAATCGTATTTCCGGTAGATGTCAGTCTGGTTATAGCCTTTCCACACCCGGGTTTCCACCGAACGGACCCCCTCCACCTTTTCGGCGATCGACTTGAGTTCT
>JAABSQ010000002.1 GCA_011390315.1 Desulfobacteraceae bacterium | reverse complement strand
GATGGTCAGGGTCACGGCGCCGTCCCGGGCCTTCACCTCCACATTGTGCCCTTCGCCGGCCAGAGCCACTTCCGCTTTGGCCGCAAGCAGGAAGTCTTCGGCCGCTTTCCGGGCGCCGGCGGTGGGTTGAATAACCTCGCTGCGCAGGTTTTCCGACACCAGCGCGGCGATCTCATCCACCCCCATCTTGTCGGTGGGCGCCAGAATATCGTACAAAGAAGGGTCCCAGGGATCGGTCATCCTGAACAGGGTGTCGACCCAGGCGCCCCGGTCTTGGTCCTGGTCGTGAATCAGTTTGATCGCCTCTTTTTCGGAACATCCCTGCGTTTCCATGGCCGTCTTGACCCGGAACGGCATGTCTGCGATGATACAGATCCACAGGGCGTGGGCGATCTCCCTGGGAATGAGATGAGAACTGAAACCGGTGATCAACAGGTCTTCCCGGGGCAGCATTTCTGCCAGGACGAGCCTGAGATAGGCGATGGAGCGCTCCTTCTCGTGGGTGAATTTGTTGAAAATGGAGGTCTTGGATGCAAACGCCTCCATGATTTTGGCGGCATCCATATCGGAAAGCCGGGCCGCTTCGGCCGCAAGATCCTGATCGGTGACCAATTGGTACCCGGTTGTTTCCTGAATATTTTGAATAACCGCTTCTTCCTGACAAAAAGTTCCGTGAAATATGGTTATGATGGGCATGATTCGTTACCTCTGATAAGTTCAGGATTCGGTATTGGACAGACGGTCATGAGCGGCAGTGATCCTCCTCGGCGGTCCGATGGGGCGCCCTCAATGTCTGAGGTTATCTGTTTTCCAATATCTTGCGGCACGATTTCAGCAGTTCGGTATAGAGGGCTCCTGCGTCATAAAGATTATAGCTCCTGAAGTAGACCAGGCCGTCGGCCGTGGAAAACAGGATCAGGGCCAGTTTTCTGGGCGAACTGTCGCGCCGGATGGAACCGTCCTCCTGCCCCCTCGCAATGGTTTTTTCGAACAAATCCACCAGGTAATTATAAATGGCCTCCAGGTATTCCCGACACTCCGGATTGACCTCGGCCAGTTTATGGGTATGGTGCTGATGGAGCAGAATGAATCCGTCTTCCATCTGGCCGGCTAGATAGAGGTAAAAGGAGATGATCCCCTCCATCATGTCCAGACCGGTATCGAATTCGTTTTCCCCGAGATACTGATCAAATGCCCCGATCAAACCGGTCTTCACCTCTTCGAGAATGGTGATCAGAATCTCTTCTTTGCTTTTGAAGTGGTGGAATATGGTTCCGCGCGCAGCCCCGGTGAGTCTGGTGATCTCCCCGATGGATGCGCCGTGAAATCCGTTTTCGGAAAACAGGCGGGTTGCGGCTTGGAGAATGGCGGTTTTTTTGAACATATTAAATCTCTTGATTTTATCTGCTATTTGACTCAAAAAAACAGACCGACTGTACGGTCGGTTTTTAAGTTACTACCCTATTCGGATGATGTCAAGAAAAAAATCAGTCAACAAAAACAGGGCGCCCATTTTTTGCTGTCTGAACCGCAGATGATCTGGAGGAAAATAATGACGCAGATGGGGTATCCTGTCAATCTGTCATATCCGGATTGTCTGCGGTGCAATTCTTGAATTGTGATTCGTCCGAGTTTTCTGCTTGACATGATTCCACCGTAATTCGGCCGCTGTACGCCTTTATCATAGTCCGTCAGAATCATCAGACGCATCCGGGTTCAGACCCATTGGCTATTTTGGGGTGAATCTCCACATTGACTGATTTTTTTTCTTGACATCATCCGAATAGGATAGTAGTTTAAATACCGACCGTACAGTCGGTCTGTTTTTTTTCGAGTTAAAAAAAAGCAGATAACTGCAAAGAGGTGATACCGGTTTGACCGCCCTTTGATCAGTATCTCGGATGTGAAATACAAAGATTTCAGAGCAAGACGAAACGATTCAATAAAGGAGAAATCTATGTCTATGGAAAACGATAAGGATACCGGAAAAATCCGGATACTTCTTGTTGATGATGAGAAAGACTTTGTCGACACCCTTTCCCAGCGCATGGAGATGCGGGACCTGAGCGCGGACATCGCCTTAAACGGGGAAGAGGCCCTTGAACAGCTCAATAAACAGTCTCCGGATGTGATGGTGCTGGACCTGCGCATGCCCGGCGTGGACGGAATGGATGTGCTGCGGCGGGTCAAAAAGGAGCATCCCAATGTTCAAGTCATCATGCTCACCGGGCAGGGCTCGGAGAAAGACGAGCTGGAGGCAAGGCGTCTGGGGGCTTTTGATTACCTGGAAAAACCCGTCAACATTGACACCCTGGTTTCCCGGATCCGTTCAGGCGTCCTGCTTGTGGTCGGAAATGCAGAGCGGTTCTCTGATCGTCTTATCGATTACGCCCTGGAGATGGCCGAGCGGATGTCTTACCGGCTCATGGCCTTAAGCCCGGCGCCGTTTCCGGAGTCCATATCAAACCAGGACCCTATCCCCCCGCGGGTCAGCGAGTTTGAGCAAAGCGCCCGGGAAAATGCGGAAACGTTTGCCAGGGCGGCTGAGAAAAAAGGCATTCCCTTTGAACATGTGATCCGCTACGGACAGCCCGATGCCGTGGCCGATCAGGTGGCAAAGGAATACGGCAATGTCGAATTCGTGGTTTCTGAGCCCACAGATCAGGAGCTGGCGCATCAGGCCCCGGACAGTTCCGGTAAACTTTATGTCTACAGCGTGGCCTGACAATTACCCGTCCGGCCCGAAAAAGCGGAACAAAACCCGAAGGAGCGGAAAGGAGTAACCATGGAGTTTCATTTTATCAGAGGAGTGGTGCTGGTCCTGTTTGCAGCCTTGCTTTGTTTCATCTACCGGCATGAGAACAAAAGGGAATAGCCCGCATACCGGCTCAACCAGATAAAGAAAGGATCGGTTTTCAATGACGCCCGAAATGCTGCTGACCATGATTGTTTTGATATTTGTGATTGTTCTTTTTGTTTTTGAATGGGTCCGGGTGGATGTCGTGGGTATTCTTATGATGGTCCTGCTGCCGCTTCTCGGCCTGATCTCCCCCAAAGATGCCTTTGTGGGACTGAGCAGTAACGCGGTGGTATCCATTATTGCGGTAATCATCATGGGCGCCGGTCTGGACAAGACCGGAGTGATGAATCAGGTGGCCAGCCCGATCATAAAGATTGCCGGCAAAAGCGAAAGTCGCATTATCACATTTATCGGCGGAACGGTGGGTTTGATTTCGGCTCTGATGCAGAATATCGGGGCTGCTGCCCTGTTTCTGCCGGCGGCCCAGCGGATTGCAAAGCGTATCGGCCTTCCGGTTTCCCGTATTCTCATGCCCATGGGATTTTGTGCTATTATCGGCGGCACCCTGACCCTGGTGGGCGCCAGCCCCACAATTCTGCTGAATGACCTGATGGTCATCGGCGGAGAAAGGCTTGAGCCCTTCGGCCTGTTTACCCAGACCCCCATTGGTATCTGCCTGTTAATCTCGGCAATACTTTATTTCATTGTTTTTGGTCGGTTTGTCCTGCCGGCCAGCAAGGGCGAAAGCGATGAAGGCGTCACCAGCGCCCTGATGCAGGCCTACCGGGCCTTTGAAACCATTTATGAGCTTCATATCCCGGAAGACGCCAAAACCACAGGCACCCTGGCCGATCTTGGCATGCAGAGCCGGTATCTGGTCACGGCGGTGGCCGTGTGGCACTCTGCTGAAAAAAACAAGAATTTCGTGCCTAGAAGCTCCGAGAAACTGCAGCCCGGAGATAATCTGGCGGTTGTGGGCCGGCGCAAGAACGTCATGAAAATGGCCGACGAGATGGGCTGGAAAGTAAAGGACTCGCTGGATACTTTCGGCGAATCCCTTTCCAGAACCAATGCAGGCATGGCTGAAACCATTGTTTCACCCAGATCCGAGCTCATCGGCAATACCATGAGCGAAGTGGATTTCAAAACCCTCTACGGGGTCACGCCCCTGGCCCTTTTCAAGGGCAACCGGATTTACTATTCCGGTTTGGCCCATATCAAGCTCAACATGGGCGATACGCTCTTGCTGTTTGGCCCCTGGGAACGCTTTCATATCCTGAAAAATCATCCCCAGCCCAGATCCTTGACCTTTTCCACGCCCCTTGAAGGAGAGATTCTCCGACCGGAAAAAGCCAAGCTGGCCCTGCTATGGCTCGGGGTGGCCCTGCTGCAGGTGATTTTTTTGAAAATGCAGCTTTCCGTGGCCCTGATGTCCGGGGCCCTGGGAATGATTATCACCGGCGTGTTGAAAGTGGATGAGGCCTACAGGGCCGTAGACTGGATGACCGTGTTTCTGCTGGCGGGCCTGATTCCTCTGGGCATGGCCTTTGAGCAGACCGGCACCGCCGCCTATATCGCCGAAGGCGTGCTCGGGTTTTTAGGGGAACCCGCACCCATTGTGCTTCTGGCGGTAATCGGTCTGATGACCTCGTTTTTTACCCTGGTCATTTCCAATGTCGGGGCAACGGTGCTCCTTGTGCCATTGTGCATGAACATGGCCCTGATGGCCAAGGGTGATCCCCGGATGGCAGCCCTGGTAGTGGGGCTGTCGGCTTCCAATACCTTTGTGCTGCCCACCCATCAGGTCAATGCCCTGGTCATGCGGCCGGGCAGTTATCGCACGGTGGATTATGCCAAGGCCGGTTCCGGCATGACGGTTCTGTTTCTTGCAGTGGAGCTTGCGGTGCTTTATTTCTTCTACGGTGTCTAAGCCCCGTCAGCATTGAAAACAAAAAACCCGGCCCTGACAGATGTCAGGCCGGGTTTTTTGTGCGCCGGCCGGCACACAGCGGCATGCCCGGCGAGCATAACGACCTCGGCCAAGGGGGGCGATGCGGCTTGATGCGTTTGACCCGGGCAAAGCGCTCGGTGTCCAACATTTCTGTGAACCTTTATCATAGTCCATCAGAATCATCAGACGCATCCGGGTTCAAACTTGATGGCGATTTTTGCGTCCATCTCCCATTTTTCGCTGTCTGAACCGCAGATAATCTTGATGAAAATGATGACGCAGATGGGATGGTATCCTGTTCATCTGTCATATCCGGATTATTTGCGGTTCAGAATTTTTCTTGAACTGTGATTCATCTGATTTTTCTGATTGACATGATTATGTGTTGCTGTGGCAATAATCCGTGATTAACAGCGCTGACTGTTAATCACTGTCGGTGTGAATCCATTTTGAATTTTTTGGCGATAAAATGATGAGATGATTTTGGAATTCGTCTGGTGAATGTTTGCTTAAGAAAGGGAGGAGAACTGAATGGCATTCAAAGCTGTTGCAGGGTGAATTTTCAGGCGGATAACTCCTGGATGAATGTTCAAGGGAAGAATCGCCCAGTCACCGAAATGTTTATCGAACGTGATCAGAATTCGATTCTCATCAATTGCTTTTTCCAGGACTTCTCGATCGTCCGCCCGAGACTGCCCTGTTTCAGAGGTACGAACCACATCATGACCTGCATTTCGCAAGGCTTGGGCAACTTCCATCCTGAGCATTTGCTCGAGATAGAGCCTGAAAGGTTCAGGCACGTTCCTCTTCCTTAATTTCTGAATGCTCGATAAAGTTCATGGCGTAGAGCAGAGCACTCCGAATATCTTCTTCAGTTAATTCGGGATAACCCGCCATCAGAGTTTGCCAGGTGTCACCCTCCGCAAGGCACTCCAGGATGATGGATACCGGGATTCTTGTACCTTTAATTACCGGTTTTCCATTGCACACTTTTGGATTGATTTCTATGTGTCGCATTATTTTTCCTCTTGAAACTGTCCAACGGCAGAACTTTAAAAACGAGTTCTTTTTCCGATAAATGGTATTCGCAGCGGGAGAGAATGTAAAGCAGAAAAGAAATTTCTTGAACTGTGATTCGTCTGATTCACCTGATCGACATGATTCTACCGCGATTTCGCCGCTGTTCGCCTTTATCATAGTCCATCAGAATCATCAGACGCATCCGGGTTCAGACTTGATGGCGATTTTTGCGCCTGCCTCCCATTTTTCGTTGTCTGAACCGCAGATAATCTTGATGAAAATGATGACGCAGATGGGGCGTATCCTGTTCATCTGTCATATCTGGATTATCTGCGGTTCAGACAATAGCGGAGAATGATGAACACAAGAGACGGAATTGAGGATGGGTTGGGGGGGGCAGAACTTGAAATTCACCCGAACCGCCCGGTAATATACTCCTCCGTCTGCTTCTTATCCGGATTCACGAAGAGATCGGCGGTGCGGTTGAATTCGATCATTTCCCCTTCGAACAGAAACAGCGTATAATCCGAGACCCGAGCCGCCTGCTGCATGTTATGGGTGACGATGATGACCGTATACTGACCGCGGATCTGCCCGAGGAGGGTTTCGATATGGGAGGTGGATTTGGGGTCCAGGGCCGAGGTCGGCTCATCCAGAAGCACCATATGCGGTTTGATGGCCAGTGCCCGGGCGATGCATAGCCGCTGCTGCTGGCCGCCGGAAAGGCTCATGGCGTTGGCCTTGAGTCTGTCTTTGACCTCTTCCCATAAGGCCGCCTCTTTCAGACTTCGTTCGACGATTTCATCGAGTGCATCCCCGTTCCGCTTTCCGTGGAGTTTGGGGCCGTAGGCCACGTTGTCATAGATGCTTTTGGGGAAGGGGTTCGGCTTTTGAAAGACCATGCCGACCCGGCGCCGCAGCCAGATCACATCCATGCCGGTAGCGAATACGTCTTCTTTGTTCAGCTCCATTTTGCCTTCGATATGACATCCCGGGATCAGGTCGGTCATTCGGTTGACGGCGTTGAGCAGGGTGCTTTTTCCGCATCCGCTGGGACCGATGATGGCGGTGACTTCCCCCCGGGGAATATCCACCGTCAGATTTTTGATGGCTTCGAAATCGTCGTAAAAGATGGAAAAATCCTTGAACTTGAGAATCGGCGAATCGTCTTCTATCTCGTCGGGTCTGGGCCGGTCCTGTACCTGAGATCCGAACTGGGAGGTGGCCGAGTTCTTTTCCTGCTGTTTCCGTTTCGATTGGGACATAAATGAAATGGCTCCTTCTATTTACCAGCTGCGCTCCGATTTGGCGCGAATGAAAACCGCCAGGCCGTTCAACAGGAATAGGACGGTCAGCAGCACGAGAATACCCAGGGCCGCCCGCTCCTGAAAGGCGCGCAGGGACATGGACCACCAGGAAAAGATCTGGGCCGGCATGACGCTGGTCGGGTCGGTGGGCGTGACCGGGGCGTCCGGCACGAACGAGACCAGGCCCACGATAATCAGGGGTGCGGTTTCCCCGATTGCCTTGGCGATGCCGATGATGCTGCCGGTCATGATTCCTGAGATCGATACCGGCAGCACATGGTGAAGCACCACCTGCCACCGCGTGGCGCCCATGGCGAATCCGGCCCGGCGGATCGAGTTGGGCACCGCCCGCAGGGCGGCACGGGTGGCGATGATGATGATGGGCAGGGTCATCAGGGCCAGGGTGGCCGCGCCCACCAGCACCGAAGACCGGGGCATCCGGAATACATTGATAAAGGCGGCCAGTCCCAGTACACCGAATAGGATGGATGGAATCGCCGCCAGATTGTTGATGTTGACCTCGATGGTCTGGGTCAGCAAATTGTCGGGAGCGAATTCCTCCAGGTAGATGGAGGTGAGCATCCCGATGGGCAGACAGATCAGAAACACCAGGCCGACCACATAGACCGATCCGACAATCGCCGCCCGCATGCCCGCCACTTCCGGAATTTTGGAGTCGCCGTTGAGAAAGAAATAATCATTGAAATGGAGGGCGATCCTGCCCTCCTGGTGGAGACGGTCGATTCGCGCCGCCTTTTCCGGAGAAAGAGGGGCGTTTTCCGGGTTTTCATAGGTCGAAGGCTTCATGTACTCGTATCCTTTGAGGTACTGGTCCACATGACTGTCCGCCAGGACCCACTCCTGAACGGTCTTGCCTTCGGGGCCGTACTTTTCGGTGTCGAACCTCATGTGAATATAATCCGCTTTATCCAGCAAAACGGCGGTCTTCATCAGGGAGTCTTTCAGATCGGTTGCGCCGCCCATGAATGCCTGCAAAAAATCCGATCCGCCCAGCCATTCCTTCCGGACGGTTCCGGCCAGGGAAGGGTCCGCTTCAATATTCTGCCGAATCTTTAGAAACCCCCGCTTCCCGACCAGTTTAACGAGCTGTTCCCTCGGGACCTCCGCAGGTTCGAAATCCTGTTTCCAGGGCGGCATATCCGCTTTTGTGATTTGCACCGATTGAATGGCGGATTCGGGGCGTTTTGCAGTATTTTCATCGTAATGGACCGGGAGCCGGATTTCCGCCACTTTGGCTTCCCGAGTGATGCGCCGTTTGGCGGCCCGGCTGACCAGATCCCGCACCGGTTCCGGAAAGGCCCGGTCGATGTCGTGGATGGTTTCCGGTGAATAGGCGATTTCGGTGCGAATCTCGGCCTGCTGCAATGCCGGATAGCCCTTGATGATCAGATCCACCAGGAAAATGACCAGAAAACCGGCGGCGATGAAGACGGCGGAGAGGGTGTAGGCTTTGAATCGCTTTTCCGCGCGGCGCCGCTTGTTGAGATGATACAACTCATACTCTTTTTG
>JAABSQ010000001.1 GCA_011390315.1 Desulfobacteraceae bacterium | reverse complement strand
TAGAGATCCTGGCGGAATTCGCCGGTGCGGACCCGGTCCGCCAGGTCTCGATTGGCGGCGGCGACGATGCGGACATCCGCCGGCACAGAATGGACCGCTCCCAGCGGCTCGTACACCCGTTCCTGCAAGACCCGAAGCAGCCGGACCTGAAGGGCCGGAGTGACTTCACCGATTTCATCCAGAAACAGGGTTCCTCCCTCGGCCAGGGCGAAGCGACCCGGCTTGTCCCGGTTCGCCCCTGTGAAGGCGCCGGCCCGGTAGCCGAACAGTTCACTCTCCAGAAGGGTATCGGGCAGGGCCCCGCAGTTGACCGCCACAAACGGCTTTTCCCGGCGGGGCCCCAGGTCATGGACCGCCCGGGCCAGCAGCTCCTTTCCGGTGCCGGTCTCGCCCTGAATCAGAAGGGTGCTTTCGCTGGCGGCGATGGACGGCAGCACATCGAAAATCTCCCGCATGGCGGCGCTGCGGCTCACCAGGTCCCCCACCTGAAAGCGCCCCTCCAGCTCTTTTCGCAGCTCCTCCACTTCGCTCAGGTCGCGAAATGTTTCAGCGGCCCCGATCACTTCGCCGCCGTCATTCCGAAGCACGGCCGTGGAAACGCTGATCGGGATCCGGCGCCCCTCGGCATCGATGATGTATCCGGATTTATCGATCACCGGACGTCCGTTGTCCAGGGTATGGCAGAGAGCACAGTCGGTTTCGCACATGTTGGACCGAAAGACTTCGGAGCACAGCCGTCCGATGGCCTCCTCCCGGGGAATTCCGGTAATCGTCTCCGCGGCCCGGTTGAAGCTGGTGATGCGCCAGTTCAGGTCGACGGTGAAGACCCCGTCTGAGATGCTTTCGAGAATCGCTTCGGTGGGCGTCACCGTGATCGAGCCGGTATTCGTTTTTTGATGATGCATGCTGAAGCCACCTCCAATGACGCCGACGACAGGTCGGCGCGTATTCAGAGGCCATCCTAACATAAACATCAAAATATTCAAGAATATTCCTTTTATGAGACCCTGCCCCATCCCCACCCGCCGGAAAATGTTCGCACCTGAAAAAAACAGGCTCAAAACCTGCGCAATATTTCCGAATACCATTCATAAAATAATACTGAATTCTATTTATTGACATCGGGTTCAAGTTTATATTAAACTTTTTTTAAGCTTTAAGTGATAATGATTATTACTTCCTGTTTCATCGATAAAGAAAATAGCTTTCTATTCTCAAATCCGAAATTTCGATTTTCTCCAGCCCGATGTGGTTGCGCCCGGTTCTTTATCGAATCATCCCCGGCAATGTCTTTTCGGTTGCGGTTTTATAGAGTGGGCATCCGAAACGGCAGGTACATTTTGAATAATCGAATGCCCCCGGCCGGACGTTTCCAGTCAAACCGATGAATCGCCGGTCTGACGGCATTCGACGGATTATCTTTTCAGATAGGCTTTCATCCTTGGGGAGGAGAACATGAAAAAAGGCGCGATGGTGCTTTGGGGAATGATGTGCATCCTGACGGCGGTATGGACATCCTGCGGCGTGGAGAAACCGGTGGATGTGGAAAAGGTGATGTCCACCCCCCAGGCCTTTGTCGGGTCGGATACCTGCAAAATGTGCCACCTGGAGCATTTCGACTCCTGGCAGATGACCCTGCACAGTCGTTCCACCCAGAACGTTCAGGAGAATTTGGATGCCATTATCGTCCCCTTCAATGAGGAAGTGATCCGTCGAGACCTCGCCCGAGTAGAGGATCAGCTGAAGGTGTCCTCCGATCAGATTTATATCCCCGAAGAAGAAGAGATCATGTACGCCATCGGAAACCAGTGGAGCCAGATGTATATCATTGAAAAGGAGGGAACGCTCTATATTGCGCCGGTGATGTACGATATCGAATCCCACCGCTGGATTCCCTATTATGAGGATCGATGGCGGGAAAGGCCCTGGGCTCTCAAATGCGGAGGATGCCATGTCACCGGTCTGGATCTCGAAACCAGCACCTTCACCGAACCGAGCATCGGTTGTGAGGCCTGCCACGGAAAGGGTTCCTGGCATGCGGCCCTGCCGAAGACCGCCGTTTTTGAAAAACGCAACACTATCATCAACCCGGCCAAACTCACCATGGGGATCGCCGTTCAGATCTGCGGCTCCTGCCATGGCCAGGGAAAATCGACCCGGGTCGAAGGCGCCGAATGGCCGGTGGGGTACAGACCCGGAACGGCCCTCGAATTCTTTTATGAATCCAAATCCTACGAAGGGCCGGAAGAATTCATTCAGTCGGATGAATTCGCAAAGGGGCATCACCAGCAATACATGGCTTGGCGTCAGTCGAGCCATTTCGACAAGGGGGTTACCTGTACCTCCTGCCATTTCGTCCACCAGCTGGGTATTCCGCCCACCCGGTCCCAGACCATATCAGCCGGTTCCAAGCAGTGTTTCGAGTGCCATGTCATGATCAACAAAGTGCAGGCCCATGCCATCCACTCTTTTGCCAACTGCATCGGCTGCCACATGCCCCCGATCGTCCAAAGCCCCGAATCGGGCGCCATCCACAGCCATGTTTTCAAAACGGTGTTGCCGATCACGACCATCAAAAATCCGAATGTTCCCAATTCGTGCCAGACCTGCCACAAACACAAAGAGGCGGATTTGAGGGCCTTGCAGATGGCCTTCGACCCCACCGGCGATATCGGCGGCGGTGAAGAGCAAGGGGCCACCGAGTTCGGTGAATTCGGTGAATTCGGCCAATGATGTTCAAGGCACGAGACAGGAAAGGCCGATGAAATCAATCCAATTTCCATATTCAGTCGCTTTGCGGCTGAAGCCGATGCCGCCGGTATTTTATTTACTGCTGGTTTTGATGCTCGCGGCGCCCGGTCCGGTCCGGTCTCAGGAAGAGGTCATCACTTCCTACCGGCATTTCAGAGAGCGGGAGTACAGCACCGGCTATTATGAGGATTACGAGGTCCGTCCACTGAAACAGGCTCCGGTCGCCATTCCCGGGGTCCGAATCGGTACCTTTCCGTACAGCCCGTCGGCGGCCGAGGTCAGAATCCGCACCCGGCTGGCCGATTCCCACCGGGGCATCAAATTTTATGAACTCCAGCAGTGCAAGGACTGCCATCCGAGAAATGCCCTGAACAATCATACGGTTAGAGCCAACATCACCTGCCGCCAGTGCCACGGGGGAGAGCCCATCGCCAGCATCAACCATTATTTCTCCCCCATGAACCCGATTCGACGGCACGCCTATATCTGCTCCAAATGTCATCAGGGCGCCAATGTCTCCTTCGCCAGTTATGTCATCCATGAACCCTTTCCCGCGGATGTGGGCACCCTGGAGGAATTTCCGGTGCTGTTCGCGGCCTTCTGGTTCATGGTGGCCATTGCGGTCGGGACGTTTCTGGTATTTCTGCCCCATACCGCCTTGTGGGGTGTTCGAGAGCTGTTGACCAAGAAAAAGGGAGGCGCCGGTGGATCATAAATCGCGGATCAGAATCCTCCGGTTCAGTCCCGTTCAAAGACTATTTCATATCCTGCTGGTGATCTCCTTTCTGGTCCAAAGCGCCACCGGCGTAGGCCGCATGTTCATCGAAACCGGGTTCGGACGGCTCTTGTGCTATATCTTCGGCGGTTACGGCATGGCCCGGGTGGTCCATATCTATGTAGGCATTTTCATGATTCTCGGGTTTGGGGTCCATGCCGTCTACCTGATGTTCAAGGTCGACTGGCGCCGGTTCCCCGGCAGTCTGTTCTCCGAGGACTCCATTGTTCCCCGTCCCTCGGACATTAAGGGATTTTTCAGCCATATGCAGTGGATGTTCGGCAGAAGATCCTTTCCTCCATTCGACCGCTGGGGATTTTGGGAAAAATTTGACTATTGGGCGGTCTTCTGGGGTATGGTCATCATCGGCAGCACCGGTCTGATTATGGCGTTTCCCGTCCAATCCTCCCGGTACATACCCGGCTGGTTTCTGAACGTGGCCTTCTGGATTCACCGCATCGAAGCCATTCTGGCCATGGGCCACGTCTTCATCATCCATTTTTTCATCGCGCACCTGCGCCGACACAATTTTCCCATGGACCGGGCCATGTTCGAAGGAAGCGTCAGTATAGAGTCGGCCCGGCATGAAAGAGCGGCATGGATTCAACGGCTGGAAAAGGAGGGGCGGCTGAGAACACTGATGGTTGAAGATGCTCACCCGATCCGTCGCGCCGTCTATTACGTGGTCGGCTATTCCGCCATGTTTATCGGTCTTTTTCTTCTATTCGGCGGCCTTCTCAACAGCCCCGATATCACCTGGTGAAAACCCTATGCCGACCGGTGCATCCATGGACCTGAAGATGGACCTGAAGGAGGGACGAAATTCCATTGACGACGGTTTTTACCGGTTGAACGTTTTGGATATTCTCCTGATCGGAATCATCCTGACCGGCGCGTCCGGGGTCCTCCTGTTCACCGGTCTGGGGCTGAACTGGGGCGGCGCCTCCCCGTCGGAAGCCTCCGTCTTTTTGGCGGGCCGACCCACTCACCGGATGAACCTGGAACAGAACGGAGAATCGCCCCTGTTGGACGGCGCCATGGTGCTCGAGGTTCAAGACGGGCGCATTCGAGTGCGCAAATCCGATTGTGCCAACCAGATTTGCGTCAATTCCGGATGGATCGAGCGTCCGGGTGCAGTGATCGCCTGTGTACCGAACCAGGTCATGATTGAAATTAAAACTGAAAAAGGGGCTTTTTTAGATGCCGTTGTCCAATGACCGCCCGAATACCATACTGAGCCGAACGCCGAACCGGCCACACGGCTGCTCCTCCGCCGAATCCGAAGAGATCCGCGAAAGCTACCGAATCGCCCTTCTGGTGGCCCTTTCCTGCGTGCTTCAGATTTCAGAATCCCTGATTCCCCACCCGATCCCGGGCCTGCGATTGGGGCTGGCCAACCTGGTGACCCTGGTGGCGCTGGTTCTGATGGGGTTTCGGCCGGCCCTGGAGATCGCCCTCCTGCGCACCCTGTTAAGCTCTCTGATCATGGGCACCTTCATGTCCCCCACCTTTATTCTCAGCTTCTGCGGCGCCGTGATCAGCACCCTGGTCATGGGGCTTCTATTTCAAATTTCCCGATATCACCACCGCCTGGGATTCAGCATCATCGGCATCAGCATCGTCGGGGCGCTGACCCACAACATGGTGCAGCTCTATCTGGCCTACCTGCTTCTGGTCCATCACAGCGGCATCTTCGTCTTTTTTCCCTGGCTCTGCTACGGGGCCGTCGGGATGGGCTGGATCACCGGCGCCGTGGCCGCCGGGGTGTGCCGACGGCTGACCTCGGATGCGCCGCAGGAACCCTCGGCCATGAACATTGCGCATGAAAAAGAGGGGTCTTTTTCCACCGCTCACTATCAGCCCCATACCGGATTTCTCCACCGAATGCCGCCCGAAATCAAGATCGCCGGGATTTTCCTGATGGCCCTGACGGTTCTGGCATTCAGCCGTCTGACCCTGTTTCTGGTCCTTTTCTGTTTTTTAGGACTCCTGGTCCTGGCCGCCGGCCTTTCTCCGGGCTTTCTTCTCCGCCATGTCAGGCGGTACAAAATTCTCATCCTGATGGCCTTTTTACTTCCGCTTTTTTTCAACGCCGGAGACCGGATCCTGTTTCAAAGCGGATGGATCACCGTCACACAGGAAGGCCTGACCCGGGGCGGTCTGTACGGCCTGAGAATTCTTTTTCTGATCCTGATGAGCGCACTGCTGATGCGAACCACCTCTCCCGAACATCTGACCCGGGGGCTTTCCAAACTTCTGATGCCGCTGAAATACGTGGGCATTTCCGAACAGAGAACGGCAGGCATCCTGACCCTTTCCTGGGCCGCCGTACCGGTTCTCTGGGATACGGCGCGACAATCCCTGCGCCGGTCCGAAATCTCAAGAACCACCCATCTCCGCCGTCTGATTCCGGCCTTGAGCGATTTTATCGCCGGAATGTTCGCGGAGACCCATCCGGAGAGTGTTCTCTGGAACCGGAACCGAGCCGGGGAGGAAAACCCTCCGCCGAGAACGAAAACCGATAAACCGGGGCCCCGCTGAGGGTCCGCCTGTTCCGAACGGGCGTCAACTTAGATTCGCCGGGCATCAACCGAACCCCGCAGGGTCGGATACATATACATCGCTAAACAAAGGAGGAAACAAAATGAAAATAGGTGCCGTTTTGGCGTGTGCCTGTGCCTTCGGGTTGTTCACGGCAGGAACCGCATTGGCGCAGGCCGATCAGATGTCGGAACTAAAGCAAAAGATCGAAGCCCTGGAGCAGACCACGCAAGACCTGAAAAAACAGCTTGAGGCGCTGGAGGAGGATCAAAAAGACCAGGCCGAGGATGTCGAAAAGATCAAGGACAAACCGTCCGCCCGGGAGGCGGTCAGAGAGGCCCTGGCCAAGGACTTCAACATCGGGGCCCATTTCAAACTCTTTCTGGCCGACTACACCGACGGCGAACGCAACGATGTCGACCAGAACAACAACCTGGCCGCCGGAATCAACACCCTGTGGCTTTATTTCAGCAAGGGGCTGAACGATTGGTTGAGCTTTACCGCGGCCCCGAGAATCGATGTGCTGGCCGCCGCAACCCCGGCTCTGGGCGCCGACATCGACCGGTCCTCGGATGCGGACGTGGATATCGAACTGGATGAAGCCTACTTCAGCCTGCGGGCGCCCTATCCCTATAACGTAGAGGCCAAGGTCGGCGCGATCTACCCCTATTTCAGCAACGAGTATGCATCCAAAACCTGGTGGCATGAGCAGTACCACGGCAACAACGCCCTGGTGACGCTACAGGACTGGCAGTCCACCGGTATCGAGCTGTACAAGAATTTCGATTTTCCGTTCATGTCGCTGCCGGTCTATTTCTATCCTTATCTGAACGGAGAAGACCGAAGCAGGAACAACGACAGCCGGTTCACCGACAACAACGGAGACAAGCATATTCTGCTGCATCTGGCCCCTGAAAAGTATCTGTTCGGCGGCAGCCTCAAACTGCTGGCTTCACTGGGCTGGGGCAGATGGGACGACGACGGGGACAATAATTCCTGGCAGTACGCCCTCGGCGCCGACATCAAGTACAAAAGCATCAATGTCTCCGGCGAATACCTGGCCCGTTTGCGCGAAGACTGGGAACTGGCCGACGGCTCCACCGGAGATGCCGATGATGAAGGATGGTATGTCCGGGCCCTGTATACCATCAATGAAGAATGGCGGGTCCTGGCCAAATACAGCGACGTCGACCTGTTTTTCCCCGCCCCGACCGAAATGCTGGAAGACAATTACAAAACCCTCAGTCTGGCGATCAACTATTGGCTCACCTCCGGGTCGACCATCATCCCCCAGGTGGAGTATGTGGATGCGGAACGTTCCGGCAGCTCGGAAACCCTGGAATATCTGCGGTGGACCCTGGGATGGCGGACCACCTTTTAAGCGGGCTCGGAGGAAAGAAATCATGAAAAAATATTCATAATGGAGGATGCGGTTGCAACGGGTCGAAGACAGCGCGTTTGCTGAAACGGGACGGCGCCGAACCTTGCCCCGAAAGAAACCGGCGGTCATCGGCCTGGTGCTTTTGGGCCTGCTGGCGGTGGGATTGACGGGGATCAAGCTCTACAATCTTCATCGCTATCATCTGGAGACGGAAAGCCGAATGATGATGGACACGGTCGTCTCCATCCATGCCCTCGGGCCGGAAAAGATTACCGTGCCGGCCATGGACCGGGCCTTCGGGCGAATGGCGGAGGTGGACGCCCGGTTCAACATCCACAACCCGGACAGCCCGATATATGCCTTTAATCGGTTCGGAACCCCGATCACCGATCCGGAAATTCTCGAGGTGGTCCGATTCGCGCTGGATATCAGCCGCCGGTCCGGGGGCGCCTTCGACATCACCGTCTCCCCCCTGATCGATCTCTGGGGTTTTTATGAGGACACCCCCCGGGTGCCCGCCGCCTCGGATATCGCCGAGCGGCTGGATCGGATCGGGTATGAACACCTGATCCTTCGAAAGGACCGGTTGGAAAAAATCCACCCGGATATTCGAATCGACCTGGGCGCCGTCGCCAAAGGATACGCCATCGCCCAGGCGGTGTCGGTCCTGAAAGCCCATGGGGTGTCATCGGCCCTGGTAGACGCAGGCGGCGACGTCTATGCCCTGGGCAAAAAAGGCAGCCGATACTGGCATGTCGGCATCAAGGGGCCGCGCGAAACCCAAGTGCTGGGCTACCTCGAGGCCGAAGACACGGCGGTGGTCGGGTCCGGAGATTATGAGCGGTTCTTTACCGAAAACGGGGTGCGATATCACCACATTTTCGATCCGAGAACCGGGTACCCCGCTGATGGATTGAGCGGCATCACCCTGATCGCCCCCGACCCCATGGCGGCGGATGCATGGGCCACGGCGCTGTTCGTTCTGGGCCCTCAAGAAGGAATGAAATTGGCCGATACACTGGCCGATATACAAGTCGTGATGGTCACGACATCAGGTGACACATTGCTCTCAGCAGGTTTGAGAGGCGACACCTTACAGACAATCCCAACAACGGAGTAGAGGAGGATCAACCATGAATAAAACACTCAAAAATCCCGTACTGATCGGCTTCGGCCTTATTTTTCTGTTTTCCACCACCTGTTTCGCATTTCAGCTGATGTCCACCGAAGATGCATTGAAGCAGATCTTCGGAACCAAACCCGACATCGTCGAAGAAACCAAGGAACTGGAAGGGAAAGAATTGGATCAGATCAAGGAGCGGCTCGGCGGAAAACTGCACGATTTGCAGGAAGGATCGGAATCCGCCCGGGTGGAAGCGGAAGACGAGGTCACCTTCTATTTTGCGGAGCAGGACGGCAAACGCTACGGTGTGGCCACCGTGGTCGCCGAGCCGGGCAAGTGGGGGCCGGTCACCTTCATCATCGCCATGGATCCCAAAGGCACTGTCCGAACGGTCAAGGTGCTCAGCTATGAAGAAAAAAGAGGACGCCCCATCGCCCGAAGCAGTTTTCTGAATCAGTTCAAAGGCAAATCGAGCGATGATCCCGTCAAAGTCGGACAGGATATCTCGGGGATCAGCGGAGCCACCATTTCTTCCCGCAGCGCCGCCTTTGCCGTGCGAAAGGCCATTGCAATGTATGATGTCTTCTACGGAGGAAAATAGACACCCGTCTCATACCTTAGCTTAGAAAGGGGAGGAAAAAAAGATGATAAAAACTCTGCTGAAATATTCCGGAATCGGTTTGATCCTGTTCGCGGCTTTGTTTGTGAACGGGTGCAGCAGCAGCGGTCAGGGGGAGGCCGACACGGCCGCCCCGCTGGTCGAGCAGTCCTTTTCGGAAGACTGCGCCTTTTGCCACGGCCCCGGCCGCATCGCGGCGGTCGATCCGTCACACGCCTTGGAATCCGGGGATCTGATGGGCGAGATCAATGATGTTGCCATCGACAACGGCATGGTGACGGTGGATTTCGAACTTTTTAACAAGGACAATCCCGGGGTGCCGGTGCCGGGAGTGGCCGCCAATGATATCCGGTTCGCCCTGGCCAAATTGAATCCGACCACCGGTGAATGGCAAAGCTATATTCACCAGACAGAGGTGAAGGAGGCCGACGACCCCGGTTCGGTTCAGGGCCGGAATACCAGAATCCAAGCCACGGCCGAGCGGGCCGGCACTCAGGGCGGAACCTTTACGGATCTTGGAAACGGGAATTATTCGTATCAGTTTTCGTTTGACCTCAATGATGTGAATGACCCGATTCCGGTACCCTTTGAACCGTCGGCCCGGCACCGCATCGCCATGCAGGTCGGCGGCAATGTCGACAATGCATTTGTCGATTTCGTGCCGGACGGCTCGGATCTCGCTCAGACCGAATCCCGAGACATCGTGAGCAACGCTTCCTGCAACGAGTGTCACATCAAACTGGGATTTCACGGCGGCGACCGAATCGCCGTGCAGTATTGCGTCTCCTGCCACAACCCCGGCAGCATCGACGCCAACAGCAACAACAGCGTCGATTTCACGGTAATGATCCACAAGATCCATCGGGGAGCCGACCTGCCCAGTGTCGAAGCAGGCGGGGAGTATGCCATCTGGGGCTTCCGGAACTCCAAACACGATTACTCCCATGTGGAATACCCTCAGGATATTCGAAACTGTACCAAGTGCCACGACGGGTCGGATGCGGCCACCCCGGATGGGGACAACTGGATGACGAATCCGTCCATCGACGCCTGCCAGTCCTGCCACGATACCACCAGTTTCGTCACCCCGGTCCCGGATGGCATGACCCTGCATACGGCCGGCCCGAGATCTCCGACCGGCGATTGCCTCCCCTGCCACGCCCCCGAGTCTATCGCGGCGTCTCACCGGATCCCCTCGCAGGTTGCGGCGGAGCGGTTCAAATACAACATCCTGAACATTCAGAATACTGGGCCCGGTCAGTACCCGGTCGTCACTTTTTCGGTTACCGATCCGACCCGCGGAGGGATCGCCTATGACATCCGAAGTGATCCCGAATTCACCGCCCCGGCCGGCGCCAGCCGACTGGCGATCCTGATCGGTTGGGAGTCGGATGAATTCACCAACCGGGACAGCGGCAACAACCCGGCCCAGCCGATTTCCATCAATCCGCTGGCAGAAGGGGTGGCGCAGCCCAATGCGGACGGCTCTTTCACGGTGGTGTCGCCGACCCCCATCCCGAGCTATGCGTCCGACAGCGGTGCGGTAGCGTTGGAGGGGCATCCGGCGGTGCCGTCGGATCCTGAAGATGAACCGGGGGTGTTCGATCTGCGGGTGCCGGTCAAGAGCGTGGTCGCGTTCTTCCCGATCACCGATGCCCGGGGCGTTGCCAGACGGCAGGTGGTGGCGATCGAAAAATGCAACGAATGCCATGGCACTTTGAGCCTGCACGGCAACAACCGCACCGATGAGATCGATATCTGCGTCATGTGCCACAACCCGAATGCCACCGATATCAACCGGCGGCCCGATGACCCGACGCTCACGGCGGACAACCGGAAAGAGGAGACCATCGATTTCAAATACATGATCCACGCCATCCACGCCGCCGGATTCAGGGATGATCCCATTGCGGTCTATGGGTTCGGCAACAGGGAGCATGTTTTCGATGAAGTGGGATTACCCGCCGGAATAGACAACCTGCTGAACTGCCAGGGGTGCCACGTGAATGAGGCCTTTCAGCTTCCGCCGGCCCGGGATGTCTTCGCCACCACCGTGGACACCGGCGACGACATCAATGATCCGGATGACGACATCAACATCACTCCGATTTCATCGGCTTGTTCATCTTGCCATGACGACATCACCGCCGCCACCCACATGACGAAAGAAGGCGGCAGCTTCAACTTTGTGCGATTCGTGGCCGAAGAACCCGAAGACACCGGCGGCCCGGCGGGCGTCAAACCGCCCGGCCACACCAACCGGACCGACTGCGCTACCTGTCACGGGCCGTGATGCGCAATTCATAATTTTCTAAACCCGAGCCCCTTTTTTTCAGGGGGGTCGGCCCCAAAAAAAACCTGACGTCGTTTATTGACGTCAGGTTTTTTATTTCGAAACCGGCCGCGGAATAATCGTTCCCCGGCGATTTCGGCCAAGCTAGGCCATGTCTGATTCAGAGGAAAGGCCGCCCCAGGATATTCTCCCGGGCCATTCCCTTCAACTATTCATACTCCCGGGTCTTCAGAAACGAAATCTCCGGCCACTCCTCCATGACGAATCCGAGCCGCCACTCATTGACGGCCAGGTAGCTCAGGTTGCCCTCCGCATCCAGGGCCAGGTTGGCCTGGTTGGCTTTTTCGAACTCCCGCAGACGTTTGGGATTATCGCAGGCCACCCACCGCGCCACCGAATAATTGGCCGGCTCGTAGATCGCATCCACACTGTATTCCGCCTTGAGCCGGGCCATGGTCACGTCAAACTGGAGCACCCCGACCGCCCCGAGAATGAAATCATTCCCCTGAATGGGACGAAACACCTGAATCGCCCCCTCCTCCGCCAACTGGGTCAGCCCCTTCTGAAGCTGTTTGGCCTTGAGCGGCGATTTGAGCACCACCCGCTTAAAGTGTTCCGGGGCGAAGCTGGGAATGCCGGTGAATTTGAGCGGTTCTTTTTCGGTGAAGGTGTCCCCGATTTTTATGGTCCCGTGGTTGTGAAGGCCGATAATGTCGCCGGCCCAGGCCTCCTCGATATTGGCCCGGTCCTGGGCCATGAAGATGATCGCATTGGAGAGGAGCACCTCTTTTCCGATGCGGTGGTGGCGCACCTTCATGCCCCGCTGGAAGCGGCCGGAGCAGATTCGGAGAAAGGCGATCCGGTCCCGATGGGCCGGGTCCATATTGGCCTGAATCTTGAAAACAAAACCGGAAAAGGCGGGCTCCTCGGGATCGACCACCCGGGTTTTGGCCGATCTCGGAATGGGCGGCGGGGCGATCTCCACAAAGGCGTCGAGCATCTCCCGAACCCCGAAATTGTTGATGGCGCTGCCGAAAAAGACCGGGGTCTGGCTCCCTTTGAGGTAATCCTCCAGCACGAAGGGGTTGGCCGCCCCTTCCAGCAGGGCTACATCCTCTCGCAATTCATCCGCCTGAGTCCCCAGGAGTTCATCGAGCTGCGGGTCGTCCAGATCCCGTATGGTGATCATCTCGTCCGAGACCCGCTCCTGACCCGGGGTAAAGAGGTTCAGCTCCTTGCGGTAGAGATTGTACGTCCCCTTGAACCGCTTGCCCATGCCGATGGGCCAGGACAGGGGTGCGCATTCGATCTGAAGCGATTCCTCGATATCTCCGAGGATGTCCAGCGGGTCCATGCCGTCCCGGTCGAGCTTGTTGATGAAGGTCAGAATGGGGGTGTTGCGCATGCGGCAGACCTCCATCAGCTTTCGGGTCTGGGGTTCGACCCCTTTGCCGTTGTCGATCACCATCACCGCGCTGTCGGCCGCCGTCAACACACGGTAGGTGTCTTCCGAGAAATCCTGATGGCCGGGGGTGTCGAGGAGGTTGATTT